>NZ_JBFTLU010000079.1:0-12980 GCF_056396605.1 Pseudomonas sp. 05T35 | reverse complement strand
CATGTACATCCCGCCGTTCACCGGGATTGTAGCCCCAGTAACGTAAGCCGCACCGTCCGATGCAAGAAAAGCGACCACGGACGCGATCTCTTGAGCTTGCCCCAGACGGCCCAGCGGAATTTGCGTCTGCAAGGCTTCACGCTGTGCCTCTGGCAGTTCGCGGGTCATATCGGTATCGATGAACCCTGGGGCCACCGAGTTGACCGTAATCGAGCGCGAACCCACTTCACGCGCCAGAGCGCGGCTGAAACCTTCCAGACCTGCCTTGGCGGCTGCATAGTTTACTTGGCCTGCGTTGCCCATGGCACCCACAACCGAACCAATACTGATAATTCGACCCCAACGCGCCTTGGTCATGCCACGCAAAACGCCCTTGGACAGGCGAAACAGACTGTTCAGGTTAGTGTCGATAACGTCATGCCACTCGTCATCTTTCATGCGCATCATCAGGTTATCGCGGGTGATACCGGCATTATTCACCAGAATCGCCGGCGCGCCGAACTGCTCCTGAATGCTCGCCAGCACGGCCGCTACGGACTCGTCGCTGGTGACATTGAGTTCAAGGCCAGTGCCTTGAATGCCGTTTTCTTTCAGGGTTGCAGCGATGCGCTCAGCGCCCGAAGCGGAAGTCGCAGTGCCCACCACGATAGCGCCCTGACGACCCAGTTCCAGTGCGATAGCCTGGCCAATACCACGGCTCGCGCCGGTAACCAGTGCAACTTTACCTTGCAGACTCATGCAGGCTTCTCCTAAGTTCAGGCCAACGCTGCACGAGCAGCAGCGAAAGCATCCGGGGTGTTCAGGTTAGAGGTCGACACGCCTTCGGCGCAGCGCTTGTTCAGGCCAGCCAGGACTTTGCCCGGACCACATTCAACCAGTTGAGTAGCGCCTTTGGCGGCCAGCGCCTGGACCGACTCAACCCAGCGAACCGGCTTGTAGAGTTGCTCGAGCAGATCGCGCTTGAGGGTTTCCAGGTCCGGCGCCACATCAGCGCTGACGTTCTGCACCAACGGAATTTGCGGAGCCTGCCAGTTGATCGCAGCGATCGACTCGGCAAAGCGCTCGGCAGCCGGGCGCATCAGTTCGCAGTGCGACGGCACGCTGACTGGCAGCGGCATGGCGCGCTTGGCGCCACGCGCCTTGCAGCCTTCAATGGCGCGCTCGACAGCCGCCTTGGCACCGGCGATTACCACCTGGCCCGGCGAGTTGAAGTTGACCGCGCTGACGACTTCGCCTTGCGCCGCTTCGGCACAGGCAGCCAGCACATCAGCGTCGTCCAGACCGAGAATGGCGGCCATACCGCCCTGCCCGGCCGGCACCGCTTCCTGCATCAACTGACCGCGACGCTCTACCAGCTTCACTGCATCACCCAGGCTCAGGCTGCCGGCCGCGACCAGCGCGCTGTACTCACCCAGGCTATGACCGGCAACGTAAGCCGGACGTGCGCCGCCCTCAGCCAGCCACAGGCGCCACAAAGCGATCGAAGCGGTGAGAATCGCCGGCTGGGTCTTGTCGGTTTGATTGAGCTGCTCTTCCGGCCCTTGCTGGGTCAGTGCCCACAGGTCGTAACCCAGGGCATCGGAGGCTTCTTTGAAAGTTTCGAGGATCAACGGATGTTGCGCGCCCAACTCGGCCAGCATGCCGAGGGACTGCGAACCCTGTCCTGGAAAGACGAATGCGAGGGAAGCAGACATGTAACAAGCCCCTAATGATCTTGTCGTCGGAGAATTAACGTCCTGTACTGCTGGACGCAAGAAACTGACAGTTGGATGGCTAATTGAACTGAGCGGTCACATTTAAGCATTGTCGAGCGAAAATGCCTAAAGCAACAAATCCTCGAGGCGACCGTGAAGCCGCTGCGGGAGGTTCTCCTGAATCTCGATCAAGGCGCGCTGAATGGCACTCTGAAAGCCCTGCACACCGGCCGAACCGTGACTTTTAACGACGATCCCCTGCAAACCGAGGAAGCTTGCGCCATTATGTCGCGCAGGCGCCAGATCAGCCTGCAAACGCCTCATCAGCGGCAACGCCAGAGCCCCGACCATTCTCGACGCCAGGCTTTGCTTGAATAATGCCTCGATCCGCCCGGCGATCATGGTCGCCAGCCCTTCGCTGGATTTGAGCAGGATATTGCCGACAAAACCGTCGCACACCACCACGTCAGCCTCGCCGCGGTACAAGCCATCACCCTCGACGAAGCCGATGTAATTCAGCCCGCGAGCGTTTTGCAGCAGCGTCGCCGCCAGCTTGACCTGTTGATTGCCCTTGATGTCTTCCGTGCCAATGTTCAGCAATGCGACCTTCGGCCGAGCAATGCCCAGGGTTTCAGCCGCCACCGAGCCCATCACCGCGAACTGGAACAGGTGCTCGGCACTGCAATCGACATTCGCCCCCAGATCGAGCAACTGGCAATAACCACGTTGCGTCGGGATCGCCGCCACCATGGCCGGTCGATCGATACCCGGCAAGGTCTTGAGCACATAACGCGACAACGCCATCAGCGCACCGGTATTGCCGGCACTGACACACGCCTGAACCTTGCCATCACGCAACAACTCAAGCGCAACCCGCATTGAGGAGTCCGGCTTGCCACGCAGGGCCTGGGAAGGCTTCTCGTCCATGCCAATCACGTCGCTGGCCGGCACAATCGTCAGGCGCGCGCGATCCACAGCCGACTGGCTGGCGATCAATTCTTCTAAAAGGGAGGGTTGACCGACGAGGGTCAGGTGCAGCGAGGGCGTAGCTGACAGACAAGCAAGGCTGGCCTGAACAATGCTGCGGGGACCGAAGTCCCCGCCCATTGCGTCAATCGCGATGACTTGAGCGGACAAGGATTACTCGTCAGCGCCCTTGTCGATCACTTTACGGCCACGGTATACGCCTTCTGGCGATACGTGGTGACGCAGGTGAACTTCACCAGTGGTCTTTTCTACGGACAGGGTGCTTGCCTCGAGAGCATCGTGCGAACGACGCATGTCACGGGCGGAGCGGGATTTTTTGTTCTGCTGAACAGCCATAATTGATTAACTCCTAAACGTTTGGGTCACGCTTTAACTGCGCCAATACACTGAACGGGTTGGACCGCGTTACCTCGTCCTCGCTCGGTTCGGGCTCATCGAGACCCGCCGGCTGCTGGCATTCTTCCGGATGATGAGCAGGCACAATGGGCAAGGCGAGCAAAAGCTCCTCCTCGATCAGTGACTGCAGATCCAAAGGATCTTCGCCCAGTTCCAGCACGTCATAACCTTTCGGCAACGACTGGGTATTCGCACCCTCCTTTACCACAGCATAACTGCATTCGCTGTGAATCGGCAGGGTGACCAGCTCAAGACAACGCTGGCAAACCATTTTGACTTCAGTGTCGATAAAGCTGTGKATAACCACAGATTTACGTTCATCTCGTTCAAAAACGAATTTAGCCTGCACCGTACCGACAGTGTCGGAAAGCGGGTCGCAGAGTCTCTCCAAATCGGCCAGCAGCATTTCACCTTGAAGGGTGGTGCCACGATCAGCCAATTTGCGCGGGTCAACGTGAGGTGGAATCGGGTCATTCAACATAGGCGCAGCATTATAGGGATGCCCCCAGCCATGTCAAAGGAAATTCAGTCCTGTCCGTCACTTGGAAGCCCCGCTAGAATTTGCGACTGACTTTTGGAGAGCCGTATGCTGCCTTTATTACTTGCTTCAAGCTCGGTCTATCGCCGCGAATTACTGACCCGCTTGCAACTGCCATTCACCTGCAGCTCACCGGATATCGACGAAAGCCATCAACCGGAAGAGCCAGCCATCGAACTGGTAAAACGCCTGGCCCGCGAAAAAGCCCAGGCGCTGGCCGGCAGTCATCCCGCCCATTTGATTATCGGCTCGGACCAAGTCGCCGTGCTCGACGGACGGATTATTGGCAAACCCCATACGTTCGAGAAGGCTCGCGATCAATTATTGGCCGCCAGCGGCGCCAGCGTGACCTTCCTGACCGGCCTGGCGGTGCTCAACAGCCAGACCGGCCATTGCCAGCTCGACTGCATCCCCTTCACCGTACACATGCGCACACTGGATCAGCCGCGCATTGAACGCTACCTGCGCGCCGAACAACCCTACGACTGCGCTGGCAGCTTCAAGGCCGAGGGATTGGGTGTGAGCCTGTTTCAAAGCACCGAAGGCCCGGATGCCACCAGCCTGGTCGGCCTGCCGCTGATTCGCCTGGTGGACATGCTGCTGGCTGAAGGCGTGCAGATTCCCTGAGGCTGCGACCTTTTGCTCAAAAAAAACCGGCCTCGCAGGCCGGTTTTTTTATATTGCGCGACGATCAGCGCAATGCCGGCCCATGAAAGCCCATCCACATCGCCAACTGCTCAGCCACGCTGGCGCCGAGTTTTTTCGAGAAGCGGTCGAACGCCGACTCTTGGATCGTGAAGTCGACCAGCTCTTTCTCGCCGATTACGTCACGCGCCACCGAACTGGCACTGCCCAAACCATCGATCAAGCCCAATGGCAGCGCCTGCTCGCCCGACCAGACCAGCCCGGAGAACAGCTCCGGATGCTCTTTGTCTTTCAGGCGATCGCCGCGGCCCTTTTTGACACTGTTGATAAACTGCTGGTGAGTGGTATCCAGAACGCCCTGCCAGAACTTGATCTCATCCGGCTTTTCCGGCTGGAACGGATCGAGGAACGACTTATGCTCACCCGACGTATAGGTCCGACGCTCGATACCGAGCTTTTCCATAGTCCCGACAAACCCGTAACCGGCCGCCGTCACACCAATCGAACCCACCAGGCTCGCCTTGTCGGCGTAGATCTGGTCCGCCGCGCTGGCGATGTAGTACGCCCCCGAAGCCCCCAGATCGGAAATCACTGCATACACCTTGATCGCCGGATGCAGGGCACGCAGACGACCAATCTCATCGTAGACATAACCCGACTGCACCGGACTGCCGCCCGGACTGTTGATTCGCAGCACGATACCCTTGACCTTCGGATCTTCGAACGCCGCGCGCAAACCGCCGACAATGTTGTCGGCACTGGCCGACTCCTTGTCGGCGATCATCCCGGTTATTTCGATCAACGCCGTGTAGCTCGACCCGCGAGTCGCGCTTTTTTCAATATCCATCAGCGGCGTGAAGAGGACCAACGCGATGAGCAGATAAACAAAGGTCAGCAGCTTGAAGAAAATCCCCCAACGCCGTGAGCGACGCTGCTCTTGCACCCCCGCAAGCAGGGTTTTCTCAAGCAGCTTCCAGCTCTTGTCTTCGCCCTCTTCGGCACTGGCCTTGGCTGGCGCCTTCCATTCGTCGGTCATTCCATCCACCCCAACAAAAACTTAATTGGCCCGCTGACCCAGCCAGGCGTGCAATTGCGAAAAATGATCAATGGCCAGACGCGGCTCGAACACGCGCAAGGCTTCCATCGATTGAGCACCATAGCTGACGGCAACCGAATCCATCCCGGCGTTGCGCGCCATCTGCAGATCGAACGACGAATCCCCCACCATCAACGCCTGCTCAGGGCGGACGTCGCAATGGGCGAGAATCTGCTCGAGCATCAGCGGATGCGGCTTGCTGGCGGTTTCATCGGCGGCGCGAGTGATATCGAAATAATCCCCCCAGCCGTGGGACTTCAGCACGCGATCCAGCCCGCGACGCGCTTTGCCGGTAGCCACTGCCAGGTGATAACCCTCTGCACGAAATGCCTCAAGCGACTCGACAACACCGTCAAACAACGGCGAAGGCACGGCCTCCGAGGCGATGTAGTGATCCGCATAGTGCTGACGGAATGCCACCAGCTCGTCATCGCCAATCTCCGGATACAGCGTGCGAATCGCTTCGGGCAGCCCCAGACCAATGATGCCTTTGACAGCAAGATCATCACGCAACTGAAAACCGGATCGCTGCGACGCCACATGCATCGCCTCGACAATCCGACCAATGGAGTCGGCCAACGTGCCGTCCCAATCGAAAATCAGCAACTTGTAATCAGGATGCACTCAGGCGCTCCACGGTCTTGACCCACATTTCATCCACCGGCGCCTGAAGCTTGAGCTCACCGCCATCAGGCAGCGGCACGGTCAGCATGTAGGCATGGAGAAACAGGCGCTTGCCGCCCAGATCGCGAATCTCTTTGCTGAAGTCGTCATCGCCGTACTTGGTGTCGCCGGCGATGCAGTGCCCGGCGTGCAAGGTGTGGACGCGAATCTGGTGAGTCCGGCCGGTGATCGGTTTGGCTTCGATCAGGGTGGCAAAGTCGCCAAAGCGACGCAGGACCTTGAACACGGTCACGGACTCCTTGCCCTCCTCCTCGTCAACCTCGACCATGCGCTCGCCGGAGCGCAGATTGCTCTTGCCCAGCGGCGCACGGATTTGCTTGATCGAGGTAGCCCAGTTACCGCGGACCAGCGCCATATAGCGCTTATCGACGCCATCGCCGCGCAATGCCGTGTGCAAGTGACGCAACATGCTGCGTTTTTTGGCGATCATCAGCAGGCCGGAAGTGTCACGATCGAGACGGTGGACCAGCTCAAGCTCCTTGCAATCCGGACGCAACTGACGAAAGGCTTCGATCACGCCGTAATTCAACCCGCTGCCGCCGTGAACAGCGATGCCGCAAGGCTTGTTGACCACGATCAGCGCCTTGTCTTCGAAGACAATCGAGGCTTCGAGTCGCTGCAACAACCCTTGCGCCAATGGCACAGGCTCATCGCGTTCCGGCACACGCACCGGCGGCACGCGCACGATGTCGCCCGCCTGCAGCTTGTATTCGGGCTTGATCCGACCTTTGTTCACACGCACTTCGCCTTTACGCAAAATGCGGTAAATCAAGGTCTTGGGCACGCCTTTGAGCCGAGCAAGAAGGAAGTTATCAATACGTTGGCCGGCATATTCCGGCGAGACCTCCAGCAGTTGTACGCTTGGGGTCGAGGGGGCAGTAGTCGTCATGCCGCGAATGATAACAATTTTTTATGGAATTGAAGCACTTAATCATTGCTGCTATAGTCGCGAACGCCGCCAAAAGCGGCCTGGACAGAGGACAAACGGCAAATTGCCGGCCCTGACCAACGCAATTCATCAGGACGCGAGGCCGTCCTACGGGGCTTTCGCAACGATTGGAAGGTTTGTGATTGTAACAAGCGCAGGTGACATGAGGCCTGAAGCGAGCGCAGCAACAGAGTAACCACTCATCTGATGCGCCGATATTTACGGCCAGTTCACAAAGTGCAGTCAGTCCCGAACCAGCCCTTGAGCGAGTGCTTCGGAAACAACGCCTGTTACAAGCTGAGTGCTAGCAAAACAGCTGTCACCCAGTCTTGTGTAGCCATGAGCGTGAACTCCCCATTGGAGAACACGGTAAATGCCAACCCGCTGCGGATTCTGCGCGCGGCAGCACCCGAATTATCAGGGATACGTGTAGGGTGGAGATGCACAACCGTCGGACTGTGTAGCACTAGGCTTATATTTAGACGCTTCATCTCGTCCACAGTCGCCGGTTGATTCCTCCTCCTGACTGAGTGCTTAAGTAGCCACAGCAAGCAGGACGCGTACGTCGCGACTCCGGCCCAATTGGTCGAACCTCGCTAGACACTGGAGTGGCCAACCACTCCTGACGCACCTGACACCGACCGTGAGAAGTCGTGTGTGCCGAACGCCGTTTCCGGCAGCCCGGAAACCGACGGTACTACATGAAAAGAATGCTGATTAACGCAACTCAACCCGAAGAGTTGCGTGTTGCACTGGTAGACGGCCAGCGCCTCTACGACCTGGACATCGAGTCCGGTGCACGCGAGCAGAAGAAGGCCAACATCTATAAAGGCCGGATCACTCGCATCGAGCCAAGCCTTGAGGCTGCCTTTGTCGACTTCGGCTCTGAGCGCCACGGCTTCCTGCCCCTTAAAGAAATCTCCCGCGAATACTTCAAGAAAGCCCCTGAAGGCCGCGTCAACATCAAGGACGTCCTGAGCGAAGGCCAGGAAGTCATCGTTCAGGTCGAAAAAGAAGAACGTGGCAACAAGGGCGCCGCCCTCACCACCTTCATCAGCCTGGCCGGTCGTTACCTGGTATTGATGCCGAACAACCCGCGTGCCGGCGGTATCTCCCGTCGCATCGAAGGTGAAGAGCGCAACGAACTGCGTGAAGCCCTGAACGGCCTGGTTGCCCCGGCCGACATGGGTCTGATCGTGCGCACTGCCGGCCTTGGCCGCAGCAGCGAAGAAATGCAGTGGGACCTCGACTACCTGCTGCAACTGTGGACTGCCATCAAAGAAGCCTCGCTGGATCGTTCCGCGCCATTCCTGATCTACCAGGAAAGTAACGTGATCATCCGCGCGATCCGCGACTACTTGCGCCAGGATATCGGCGAAGTGCTGATCGACAGCGTTGAAGCCCAGGACGAAGCCCTGACCTTCATCCGCCAGGTGATGCCGCAGTACGCCAGCAAGATCAAGCTGTACGAAGACAGCGTTCCGCTGTTCAACCGTTTCCAGATCGAAAGCCAGATCGAGACCGCTTTCCAGCGCGTCGTTGAACTGCCTTCCGGTGGCTCCATCGTTATCGACCCGACCGAAGCCCTGGTGTCCATCGACATCAACTCGGCGCGCGCCACCAAAGGCAGCGATATCGAAGAAACCGCCCTGCAGACCAACCTTGAAGCCGCCGAAGAAATTGCCCGTCAGTTGCGCCTGCGCGACATCGGCGGCMTSATCGTCATCGACTTCATCGACATGACCCCTGCCAAGAACCAGCGCGCCGTGGAAGAGAAAGTCCGCGAATGCCTGGAAGCCGACCGCGCTCGCGTGCAAGTCGGTCGCATCTCGCGCTTCGGCCTGCTGGAAATGTCCCGTCAGCGCCTGCGTCCATCGCTGGGCGAAAGCAGCGGCATCGTCTGCCCACGCTGCAACGGCACCGGCATCATCCGTGACGTTGAATCGCTGTCGCTGGCGATCCTGCGCCTGATCGAAGAAGAAGCCCTGAAAGACCGCACTGCCGAAGTTCGCGCACAAGTGCCGATCCCGGTCGCTGCGTTCCTGCTGAACGAAAAACGCAACTCGATCACCAAGATCGAACTGCGCACCCGTGCCCGCATCGTCATCCTGCCGAACGATCACCTCGAAACGCCGCACTTCGAAGTTCAGCGTCTGCGCGATGACAGCCCGGAAGCCCACATCAACCAGTCCAGCTACGAAATCGCTGCTGCCGCTGCTGAAGTGGAAGAAGTTCAACCGGCCGCCGCTACCCGCACCCTGGTTCGCCAGGAAGCCGCCGTGAAAACCGCTCCAGCCCGTGCCAACGCTCCGGTTCCGACCGAAGTCGTTGCTGCCCCGGTTGCCGCTCCGGTCGCAGCGCCAGAGCCAAGCCTGTTCAAAGGCCTGGTGAAATCGCTGGTGAGCCTGTTCGCCACCAAGGAAGAGCCTGCTGCTCCGGTTGTGGTTGAAAAACCAGCCGCCGAGCGTCCGGCACGCAACGAAGAGCGTCGTAACGGTCGTCAGCAGAGCCGCAACCGTAACGGTCGCCGCGACGAAGAACGCAAACCACGCGAAGAACGCGCCCCTCGTGAAGAACGCGCACCGCGCGAGCCTCGTGAAGAGCGTCAACCACGCGAAGCCCGCGAAGAGACTCCAGCAGTCGCTCGCGAAGAACGCGCACCGCGTCCACCGCGTGAAGAGCGCGCACCACGCCCCCCTCGTGAAGATCGCAAGCCACGTGGCGAGCGTGAAGAGCGCCCGGTTCGTGAACTGCGTGAACCTCTGGATGCCGCGCCAGCCGCTGCCGCCGCTGTAACGGCTGTTGCTGAAGAGCGTCCGGCTCGTCAGCCACGTGAAGAGCGCGCTCCACGCCCACCGCGTGAAGAACGTCAACCACGTGCCGAGCAAGCCGCTGCCGCGGTTGCTGAAGAAGAGCTGCCAACCAACGAAGAGCAACTGCAGGAAGAGGGCCAGGAAAACGCCGAAGGCGATCGTCCACGCCGCCGTTCCCGTGGTCAGCGTCGTCGCAGCAACCGTCGCGAGCGTCAACGCGATGCCAACGGCAACGTAATCGAAGGCTCGGAAGAGTCCGAAACCAGCGAAGAGCCAACCGGCGCTGAACTGGCTGCCGGCCTGGCCGTTACCGCCGCTGTTGCCAGCACTGTGATCAGCGCTCCTGCCGAAGCTCAGGCTCATCAGCAAGCTGAACGCGCTACCGCCGTGACTCAAGAGGCTGTCCAGGAAGTGGCTCAGGTTGAAGCGCCAGTCGTGGAAGCCACCACTCCGGTCGAAGTACCAGTCGCCCCTGCCATTGAAGTAGCTCCAGTTCGTGAAGCACAGCCTGAAGTTCGCGCTGCTGTTGAACCAGCCGTAGTTGCCGAACAGCCAGTAGTCGCTGCCGAGCCTGTGGTCGAAGCCCCGGTCGCTGAAAAAGCGCCTGAGGTTCGCGAAGAGCAAACTGCGTTCAACTGGGTTGCAGAAACAGCAGCTGTCGAAGCTCCAGCGCCAGTCGCTGAAGCCCCGGTTGTTGTTGCCGAGCCTGCTCCGGTGGTTGAAGCGCCGGTTGTCGCCGAAGTGGCTGCACCGGTTGTCGAAGCCGCTCCGGTCAGCGCCCTGACGCCAAGTGGCCGCGCGCCAAACGATCCACGTGAAGTGCGTCGCCGCAAGCGTGAAGCCGAGCGCCTGCAGAAGGAAGCCGAACTGGCTGCCGCTGCTGCACCGGCTGTTGCTGCCGAGCCTGCTTCGGTTGTTGCTGAAGTCGTCGAGGCAGCCCCTGCCCCGGCCGCCGAAGTGACTGCCGAGCCTGCTACCCCAACCATCGACGAAAACCTGCGTTCCGTCGAAGAAGTGGTAGAGCACAAACCTGAGGCCCTGGAAAAAGAACACGAGCCTAAACCCCTCGCCTGATTCCATCAGCCACTAAAAAGCCCCGCCTGGTAACCCAGGCGGGGCTTTTTTATGCCTTTGAATACTGATAGCCCATCGTGGCTTAACAATGGCTCATTACCGAAGTTCCTGCGCTCCCGGTTAAACACTTGCTTAATACTTTGTATTACTTTTTTACAAAATAACAACGCAACGTGCAGAATAGAGCGGCTGCAGGGCTAAAAGCAGCCCCTGCCACGACCCGAAAGCCTTCGGCCCGTTATGGAGCAAAGAGTGCATGACTATGGAAATTGCTGAACTGGACGCTTTCAAGGCGATTGTTGACTATGGCAGCGTCACGCAAGCCGCGATCAGATTAAACCGCGCTCAATCCAGTATTTCCTTCCGAATCAAGACACTCGAATCACGACTCGATACCAAGTTGTTCGAACGCTCCGGTCGCGGCATCACGATGACGGCTCAAGGCAAGGAACTCTATGCCTACGCCTCAAAAATCCTCGATCTGGTTGCTCTCGCTCAAGCCAGCCTGAATCAGGTAAAAACCGAAACACGCGTTCGCCTGGGAGTCATCGAAAATCTCACCATCACTCGCCAGAATCTGCTGCAAAGCATCGTTGCCAATCCCGACGGCCTGGCGGTGGATGTCAGCATTGGCAACACACAGTCACTGCTCAAGGATCTTGAGGCCGGCAAACTCGACGCAGTAATTGTCGGCGCCGGCTTTGCGCCTGCGCATTATCGCCGGGTGACACTGTTCAACGATCCGCTGGCCCTGATCTACAGTGCGACACAGYCTGCTGTCCAGGACTTGAAAGCGTTCAGTGGTCAAGTATTCCTCGTCAACAGCCGGCGTAGCGCTTCGCAACGCAATCTCGATGAACTGTTTATGATGGGCAACATCACCCCTGAAAAGATCATCGAGTGCGGTTCTTATCCGCTGCTGTTTTCAAATGTGATCAACGGCGTGGGTGTCGCCATGGTGCCATTGTCACTGGTCGATTCGTGCTGCCGCAGTGAACAGGTGCAGACTTACTTCCTGAGTGGTCCATATGCCTCGCTGACCACTGAATTCGTGTATTTCGATCACCCCGGCAAGCCGGCCCCCAGGGCATTGGCGCAATGGGTGCTGGACTACGAAAAGTCGGCCCGCTTACCGCTGAAGGCAACAGCGATATAACAGGCCGGGCACTCGTCAGCAGTTACACGATTGACGCACCACTTCATCTTCGAAAAGGTTGGACAGTTGCAGCCCCTCCTCTTGGCTGCTCGCCTGAATCACGTCACCGTGCTGCAACTCGAAGGCATCCTTGTCAGTACTTATTGAAGCGCCGAGCAAAACGTAGTGGACCGTACCTGGCTCGCAGAGCTCTTCATGCTGGAACAACAAGGCTTCGAGTTCGCTTTTGGTGAACATCAATTGATCGAGCCCCAATAGCGACTGTTTGCTCCATACAGTTTCTCCACGCCGGACAATCGAACTCCTCACCACCGAATGGTGCGGTGGCTCAGCGATTACCAGTTCGTGGCACAACGCGGTATTGCGCAACTTGGAAAGACCGGCCAGCCCGGGTTGAGCGTGGCGCAGCACCGGGTCAGAGAAATCCACTGCCAAGGTATAGCCGATATAGCGTGGGTTTCGGCAGTCGTCGATAAGGTATACACAGGCGTACTCGATCTCGACTCCCGCCCCACTGGCATGGCACGGTGATTTAATCGCCCGAGAAGCAGCAACCAGCCCTTTGCCGTTGCCTTTGTAGTACCAGTCCGGGGAGGACCGCTCAGGCATGGGCAGACCATTGACCGAGCGGTGCGTGTAACCGAAACCGCTCACCATGCATACGGCATCTTGAGCAGGTCGCAGCGGCACGTTAAAGGCCATCGATGAAAGCGCCTCAAGCGGCACCGCAGCAAGGGACAAGCCGCTCCTGAAGCGCTCCCAGGATTGCTTGCTACGCATGAACCGCACGGCCAACGCCTGAGAGGTCTCGACACCTGCGACCTGCCAGACCGAAGTCGATGCCCCCTTGCCCTGTACAAGGCCCACCCACCGAACGCCCTGACGATCGACCGAATCGATGATTCTGTCCATCACGCGACCTCCGTACGTAGAGCAACCGGTGCCCGTCGCTTGATGGAACAGAGGACC
>NZ_JBFTLU010000078.1:0-17350 GCF_056396605.1 Pseudomonas sp. 05T35 | reverse complement strand
GATTAGCGGTTGCCCGGCGGTGATCATGCCGATAGCGCCGTTGATCACCGTCAGCGCCAGCCACAGGACGACGAAACTGTAGGTCAGGGTCTGGCGGCTGAAGCCGAGCTTCTCACCGATGAACAGCATCAGCGCCAGCAAGACCAGGCCGAAGGTGATGATGATCGTGGTGTGCATGATGTGTGCTCCTGAGCCGGTGTTTGTCATACCGAGCATAGGCGTCGTTCAGCACAATGGCGCTGGATTAGGTGGCGGTCAAAGGTCGCCACCCTCAATACACATTCGGCGTAAGGACCAAAATCAAGAAGGATATGAAACGTTTCAGCATTTAGTCGAACTCCCCGTTTTGAATGCGCTGCCTGAGCGTATGCTGGGCAACGCTGACGACTTCGTCGCTCATAACAAGAGAGGGCTCGATGACTTACACCGCTGCTGCTGATCGTTACGACTCCATTCCTTACCGCCGCGTCGGTCGCAGCGGGCTGGTGCTGCCGGCACTGTCGCTGGGCCTGTGGCACAACTTCGGCGACAGCACGCCGATCGATACCCAGCGATCCTTGCTGCGTACTGCCTTCGACCTGGGCATTAACCACTTCGACCTGGCCAACAATTACGGCCCACCGTACGGCAGTGCCGAGATCAATTTCGGTCGTTTGCTGCGTGAAGATTTCAAGCAGTACCGCGACGAGTTGATCATCTCCAGCAAGGCCGGTTGGGACATGTGGCCGGGTCCTTACGGTCAGGGTGGCGGCTCGCGTAAATACGTGCTGGCCAGCCTCGACCAGAGTCTGCAACGCCTGGGCGTCGACTACGTGGACATTTTTTACTCCCACCGCTTCGACCCGGACACTCCGCTGGAAGAAACCGCTGGCGCATTGGCGACTGCCGTGCAGCAGGGCAAGGCGCTGTACATCGGTATCTCGTCGTATTCCGGGGCGAAAACCCGCGAAATGGCTGCACTGCTGAAAGAGTGGAAAGTTCCGCTGTTGATCCACCAGCCGGCTTATAACCTGCTCAACCGCTGGGTGGAAAAAGACCTGCTGGACGCCACCGATGAACTCGGCGCGGGCGTGATTGCGTTCACGCCATTGGCTCAGGGGTTGTTGACCGACAAGTACCTCAACGGCGTACCGAAAGATGCACGGGTCAATCGTCCGGGCGGTGACTCGTTGCAAGCCTCGCACCTGTCCGATGCCAACATTGCCCTGGTGCGCGCGCTCAACGAAATCGCCAAACGCCGTGGTCAAAGCCTGGCGCAAATGGCCCTGGCCTGGACACTGCGCGACCCACGAGTGACCTCGGCGCTGATCGGTGCCAGCCGCCCGGAGCAGATTATCGAGAACGTCGGGGCATTGAAGAACTTGAGCTTCAGCGTTGAGGAACTGGCAGAGATTGACCRGTTTGCCCAGGAGGGCGGGATCAATTTGTGGGAGAAGCCGTCGACGGCGRAGTAAGTGTCCGGCGCTGGAACTTCTGGCGCCTGTCAGATTGCTTTCGCGAGCAAGCCCACATTGGATTGGGGTTGACCACAAATCTGTGGCCAACCGAAAACCCTGTGGGAGCGAGCCTGCCCGCGATGGGGCCAAAAAAAGCAGTAAAGAAGCCAGTGGCTCAGCGGAAAAACGGCACATCCCCCAACACTGTCGCCCGGTGCATCACCCGCCGTGCCGGTCGGTAATCGTCCACCGCAAAATGCTGGGTCACGCGGTTATCCCAGAACGCCACGTCGTTCTCCTGCCAACGCCAGCGAATGGTAAATTCCGGCCGCGTAGCATGGGCGAACAGCAGCTTCAGAATCGCCTCGCTTTCGGTTTCCGACAGCTCATTGATCTTCGTCGTGAAGCCTTCATTGACGAACAACGACTTGCGCCCGCTCACCGGGTGCGTGCGGATCACCGGATGTGACAGTGGAGGATTTTTCTTGCGCGCTTCTTCCCACTGAGCCAGTGCTTCAGGCGTGTTTCCAAAGCGTTCCAGCGGGAAGGATTTGACGAAGTCGTGGGTTGCGGTCAGGCCTTGCAGCAGGTTTTGCAGAGGCACTGAAAGGGCCTCGTACGCCGCGATACCGCTGGCCCACAAGGTGTCGCCCCCAAACTCCGGCAACAGCTTGGCGCTGAGCACCGCGCCAAGGGCCGGGGTCGGCAGGAAAGTCACGTCGGTGTGCCACACGGCGTTGTCGCGTACGTCGGTTTCGGYGGTGTCGAGGATCAACACTTCTGGCTGTTCCGGCACATTCGGATAGATCGGGTGAATGTGCAGGTCGCCGAAATTCGCCGCAAAGCGTGCTTGCTGCTGTGGGTTGATCGGCTGCTCGCGGAAGAAGGCTCGCTCCCACATGAATAATCAGTGCGTCTGGCCATGCCACGGCACCAGTTTGCGTTGCAGCGCTCGCAGGCCCATTTCCATGGCGAAGGCGATCAGCGCGATCACCAGAATCCCCAGCACCACCACATCGGTGACCAGAAATTGCGCGGCCGACTGCACCATGAAGCCCAGGCCGCTGGTGGCGGCGATCAACTCGGCAGCCACCAGCGTCGACCAGCCCACGCCCAAGCCAATGCGCACGCCGGTCAGAATGTCCGGCAACGCGCTCGGCAAAATCACATGGCGGATCAGCTGGGCCCGGGTTGCACCCAACGACTGCGCGGCGCGCAATTTGGCGGGGTCGACGGTGCGTACGCCAGTCGCGGTGGCGATGGCGATCGGGGCGAAGATCGCCAGATAGATCAGCAACACCTTGGACAGCTCACCGATGCCGCACCAGATCACGATCAACGGCAGATAGGCCAACGGTGGTATCGGCCGGTAGAACTCGATCAGCGGATCGAGAATGCCGCGTGCGATGCGGTTGTGACCGATGGCGATACCGACCGGCACGGCGGTCAGGACTGCAAAGCCCAGGCCCAGACCAATCCGGCTGAGGCTTGCGCCCAAATGCTGCCAGAGGGTCGAGTCCATATAACCCGTGGTCGCCAGCAACCAGCCTTTTTGCAGGACGGCCGATGGCGGTGGCAAGAACAACGGTTCGATCAGGCCACTGGCGGTAACAGCCCACCAAACCGCGAGCAAAGCGATCAGCGTCAGTACGCTGATCCAGCGTGTGCCGAGGCTGCGACGCAGCGGAATCAGCGTCGATGGGCTGGCGGGGCTGGCCGTCGTGGCCGGGATTTCATAACTGCTCATGCGCGCTCCTGCCGCTGGGCGGCGCTGCGTTGGGAGAACACACGGGCGAGTACGTGTTCGCGGGTTTCGATAAAGCGTGGGTCGGATYTGATCGCCCGAGCCGATTCGCCAGCGGCGTAACGCTGACCGAAATCCAGCTGCAGGCGCTCGACGATTTGCCCAGGGTTGGGCGCCAACAGAATCAGATCCGTGGCCAGGAATACTGCTTCTTCAATGTCATGGGTAATCAGGAACACCGGTTTGGCGGTGCGTCGCCAGACTTGCAGCAACAGTTCCTGCATCTGTTCGCGGGTGAACGCGTCGAGGGCGCCGAAGGGTTCGTCCATCAGCAGCACGCGTGGGTCGGCAGCGAGTGCGCGGGCCAGGCCGACACGTTGTTTCTGACCGCCTGAGAGCTGCCAGATGCGGCGCGCATCAAAGCCTGCAAGGTCGACCAGCGCGAGCATTTCCCGGGCGCGGACTTCGCGTTTATCACGCGGCACGCCAGCCAGTTCCAGACCGAAACCGACGTTGGCCAACACGTCCTGCCAGGGCAGCAGCGCGTCGTCCTGGAACACCACGCCACGCTCGGCGCCCGGACCTTTGACCGGCACGCCGTCAAGGGTGATGCGTCCGGCGCTGGGTTCGACAAACCCGGCAATCAGGTTCAACAGTGAGGTCTTGCCACTGCCGGACGGGCCGAGGGCGACCAGCAATTGCTGGGGCCCAAGGCTTAAGGAAATGTCCGCCAGCACTGGTTCGGCAGTGCCGGGATACTGTGCGCTGATGCGCTCCAGCTGAAGCAAGGCCATCGCGGTCAACTCCCGATCAATTAGTGATGTACTTGGCGCTGACGTAAGGGGCGTAGTCCGGCAGCACAGCCTCAACCTTGCCTTGTTCCTTGAGGAACGCCGCGGTGTCGGTGATGGCCTTGGTGGTCGGCGCGCCGAGGGTGATCACCTGATCAGCCGCCAGCGGGTAGACGTTGCCTTGCAGCAGCAACGGGATGTCGCTGGCCTTGGCGCCGGAGAGTTTTACCAGTTTGTCGACGTTGCCCTTATCCGCCAGCCAGGCTTGCGGGTCCTTGCGGTAGTGGGCATAGGCGTCGAGGGTGACTTTGGCGAAGGCACTGACGATTTCCGGGTGCTTCTCGGCGAAGTCCTTGCGCACGATCCACGCATCGAAGGTCGGCGCGCCGAACTTATGTTCCAGTGCTTGAGCGCGGCCAGCAGGCTGTAGTGACCGGTGGAAACGAATGGCACGGCGATTTTCTTGCCGATCAGGTCCTGCGGGGTCTTGATCCCGGAACCATCGCGGGCCACCAGTGCTTCGGCGGCACCGATCTGGGTGGCGATGAGGAAGGTTTCGACCGGAACCTTGCGGGTGATCGCAGCGGTCAGCGGGCTGGAACCGAGGTAGCCGATCTGCACGTCGCCCGAAGCGATGGCGGCGATGATGTCGGCACCGTTGTCGAACTTGCGCCAGTCGATTTTGGCGTGGGTGGCAGTTTCGTAAGTGCCGTCAGCTTGGGCGACTTTAGCCGGGTCGACAGTGGTCTGGTAGGCGACGGTGACATCAGCCGCATGGGCGAAAAAGCTCGCTGCGGCCAGGGACGCGGCCGCCAGGAGGCGTAGGGGGAAGTGCAGTTTCATCATGAAAGTCCTCATCAGGCGGCCGGGGTTTCGGCGAGTGATGAGACTAAATGATCTAAGAATTCAAAAATAAATAACTTTTTCGAATTAGCTTATGAGCGGAAAACCCTGACAGTGACCGCTGCGCGGTCATCGCGAGCAGGCTCGCTCCCACAGGGCTCAATGGTGTTCACACAAATGTGGTCACACCGAAAATCCAATGTGGGAGCGAGCCTGCTCGCGATAAGGTCCGCAGGACCTTCCGGGTCAGTTACTGATCGCCAGAATGCTCGCCTGATACGACCCGACAAACACGTCGAAATCGCCGACTTCGTTCTGCTCAAGCTCAGTTTGCTGGGCCAGCGACGAGCGCGCCAGTTCTTCAAAGCGCGCCTGCTCTTCGGCAGGCAGCGGCTCGCTGCGGRAGAACTCGGCGTGCGCCTGACTCTGACGCAGGGAGAACTGGGCGAAGCTTTCCTTGTGCTCGGTCATCGCTGCCAGCACCTGCGCGGAAGGGGTCAGGGACGGGTCGCGGATTTTTGCTCGTTGCGCGTCGAGGGCTTTGCTGTGGGCGTCGCCACCGTGGCTCTGGTCGAGCAGTGCCGCCAGTGGGGCGATTTTTTCCAGCAGCTCGCTGGCCCACTCCTTCATGTCCACCGACTGGCCATCGCGTTGCAATTGCAGGCCCGGACGGCGACCTTCCTTGACCACGCTGAGGAAGTTCGAGGTGGCGTTGCCGCAGGTGGTGGTGGTCAGCAACGGGCTGTCGTTCAGCGCGCAATACAGCAGGAATGCGTCGAGGAAACGTGCCTCCGGCAAGTCGATACCCATCGGCATGAACGGGTTGATGTCCAGCAAGCGCACTTCAACGTACTGAATGCCACGGGCCATCAGCGCCTGGATCGGCCGCTCGCCGGTGTAGGTCACGCGTTTCGGGCGGATGTTGGAGTAGTACTCGTTTTCGATCTGCAGGATGTTGGTATTGAGCTGAACCCACTCACCGTCCTGGTGCGTGCCGATTTCGACRTACGGCGGGTACGGCGTGGCAACCGCTTTGCGCAGGCTGTCGGTGTAGCTGTTCAGGTCGTTGTAGCACGGCGTCAGCCCGGCTTGCGCGTTGCTCTGGTAACCCAGGTCGCTCATGCGCAGGCTGGTGGCGTACGGCAGGTACAGGGTTTCGGCGTCAAATTGCTCCAACTGATGGGAGCGACCGCGCAGGAAACCGGCGTCCAGCGCTGGCGAGGCACCGAACAGGTACATCAGCAGCCAGCTGTAGCGGCGGAAATTGCGGATCAGCGCGATGTAGGCCGCCGACTGATAGTCGCGGTCGGTGCCGACAAAGCCTTCAGCCTCTTTGAGCAGCGGCCAGAGCTTTTCCGGCAGGGAAAAGTTGTAGTGAATCCCGGCGATGCACTGCATGGTCTTGCCGTAGCGCAGGGCCAGGCCCTTGCGGTAGACGTACTTGAGCTGACCGATGTTGGAGGTGCCGTAGTAGGCGATCGGGATATCTTCCTCGGCCGGCAACGGGCACGGCATCGACGGACTCCACAGGTACTCGTTGCCGAGTTTGCTGTAGGCAAAACGGTGAATCTTGTCCAGGCTCGCCAGCGTGTCCGCCGGGTCCGGCAGGGCAGGCGTGATGAACTCCAGCAGCGACTCGGAATAGTCGGTGGTGATCTGTTCGTTGGTCAGCGCGGAACCCAGGCTTTCAGGGTGCGGCGTTTGCGCCAGGCGACCTTCGCCCGTCACGCGCAGGCATTCACGTTCGATGCCGTGAAGACACTGTTCGAGCAGAGAGAGGTTAGCGCGCTCGCCGAGCAGAGCCAGGCGGCGGTTGAGAAGTTCGCTCAAGTTGGATTCCTTCACGCGTCAGTCGCCCCAATATGGGGGTGGGCAGGACGGTCTACAAGGGTGAAGTTAAAACTGGCGTTTTCGCCTCATTATCGGGCTGCACAGGCCTGCTGCCAGTCAGTCAGGAATTAATCGCCGCAATCCCTGTGGGAGCGAGCCTGCTCGCGAAGAAGAAATGTCAGTCAACATTGAAGTCGCCTGACACACCGCCTTCGCGAGCAGGCTCGCTCCCACAGGGAACGTCGGCGCAGCTTTCGCAGCGCCGAAATTAACTCAAATTGATGACGCGCATCTACAGGACAGCGAACGTGCCTTGTGCTTTTGCGACCAGTTTGTCGCCTTGCATCACATCGGCTTCGACCACCAGCGTGCGCCGGCCCGGGTGAATCACCCGCGCCGTGCACATCACCTCGCCTTCAGCCACGGCGCGGATGTAGTTGATCTTGCACTCGATGGTCGCGCTCTGCTGGTCAAAACCATGGGAACTGGAAYAGGCCAGCCCCATGGCAATGTCCACCAGACTGAACAACGCCCCGCCGTGCAGCTTGCCGCCGCGATTGCGCAGCTGCGGCTCAAGGGCCAGGGCGACTTGCGCCACCCCGGTCTCAAGGCTGTGCAAACGGCAACCCAGCAGCTTGAAAAAAGCGCTTTCGGTCAACCCCGCAGGGACTTCCATCAGCGTTTCTTCAGCTGCTTGGCGTTGGCGAACAGCGACGCCATGGCATTGTTGCTCGGCGCCGCTGCCGTGGTTTCCTTACGCGGTGCGGTGTTCGAAGGCTGACGCGGCGCCGAACCTGGACGCGCGCCACGAGCGCCGTCGATCTTCTCGCCCGGAGTGTCGCTCATGCGCATCGACAGACCCACACGTTTGCGCGGGATGTCGACTTCCATGACCTTGACCTTGACCACGTCACCGGCTTTCACCGCTTCACGCGGATCCTTGATGAATTTCTCCGAAAGTGCGGAGATATGCACCAAACCGTCCTGATGCACGCCGATATCGACGAAGGCACCGAAGTTGGTCACGTTGGTCACAACGCCTTCGAGGATCATCCCCAGCTGCAAGTCCTTGAGGTCTTCGACGCCTTCCTGGAACTCGGCAGTCTTGAACTCTGGACGCGGGTCGCGGCCCGGCTTTTCCAGTTCTTGCAGGATGTCGGTGACCGTTGGCAGACCGAAGGTTTCGTCGGTGTACTTCTTCGGATCGAGACGCTTGAGGAAAGCGGCGTCGCCGATCAGCGAACGGATATCGCGGTCGGTTTCAGCGGCGATGCGTTGCACCAGCGGGTAGGCTTCCGGGTGAACCGCGGAGGAGTCCAGCGGGTTATCACCGTTCATCACGCGCAGGAAGCCGGCGGCCTGTTCGAAGGTCTTTTCGCCGAGACGGGCGACTTTCTTCAAGGCAGCGCGGGTTTTGAACGCACCGTTTTCATCGCGGTGGGTCACGATGTTCTGCGCCAGGGTCGCGTTGAGGCCGGAAATGCGGGCCAGCAGCGCAACGGAGGCGGTGTTCACGTCGACGCCAACGGCGTTCACGCAGTCCTCGACCACCGCGTCCAGGCCACGCGCCAGTTTCAACTGCGACACGTCGTGCTGGTACTGGCCGACACCGATGGATTTCGGATCGATTTTCACCAGCTCGGCCAGCGGGTCTTGCAAGCRACGGGCAATCGACACCGCGCCACGGATCGACACGTCGAGGTCCGGGAATTCCTTGGAGGCCAGTTCCGAGGCCGAGTACACCGAAGCGCCGGCTTCGGAGACCATGACCTTGGTCATTTTCATCGCCGGGTATTTTTTGATCAGGTCCGCGGCGAGCTTGTCGGTTTCACGGCTGGCAGTGCCGTTGCCGATGGCGATCAGGTCCACCGAGTGCTTGGCGCACAGGGCCGCGAGCACGGCGATGGTCTGGTCCCACTTGTTATGCGGCACGTGCGGGTAAACCGTGGCGTGATCCAGCAACTTGCCGGTGGCGTCGACCACCGCCACCTTGCAACCGGTGCGCAGGCCCGGGTCCAGGCCCAGCGTGGCGCGTGGGCCGGCAGGCGCGGCCAGCAGCAAGTCGTGCAGGTTGTGTGCGAAAACGTTGATCGCCTCGGTCTCGGCACCGTCACGCAGCTCACCGAGCAGGTCGGTTTCCAGGTGGGTGTAGAGCTTGACCTTCCAGGTCCAGCGCACCACTTCACCGAGCCATTTGTCGGCCGGGCGGTTCTGGTTGGCGATGCCGAATTGCTGACCGATCATGCCTTCGCACGGGTGCATGGTGCCCGGCAGCTCGTCACCGACTTTCAGCGCGGAGCTGAGGATGCCTTCGTTGCGGCCACGGAAAATCGCCAGGGCGCGGTGCGATGGCATGCTTTTCAGCGGTTCGTCGTGTTCGAAATAGTCGCGGAACTTGGCGCCTTCTTCTTCCTTGCCGGCGATCACGCGGGCACTGAGGGTGGCTTCCTGCTTCAGGTAACTGCGCAATTTATCGAGCAGGTTGGCGTCTTCGGCGAAGCGTTCCATGAGGATGTACTTGGCGCCTTCGAGGGCCGCCTTCACGTCCGCCACACCTTTTTCGGCGTTGACGAAGCGTGCGGCTTCGGTGTCTGGCGTCAGGTTCGGATCGTTGAACAGGCCGTCGGCCAGTTCGCCGAGGCCGGCTYCCAGGGCAATCTGGCCCTTGGTGCGGCGCTTTTGCTTGTACGGCAGGTACAAGTCTTCAAGGCGGGTCTTGGTGTCGGCGAGTTTGATATCGCGCTCGAGTTGCGGGGTCAGCTTGCCTTGCTCTTCGATGCTGGCAAGGATGCTGATGCGCCGTTCGTCGAGTTCTCGCAGGTAGCGCAGACGCTCTTCCAGATGACGCAATTGCGTGTCATCGAGGCTGCCGGTCACTTCTTTCCGGTAGCGGGCGATGAAGGGCACCGTGGAGCCTTCATCGAGTAGCGCGACGGCCGCTTCGACCTGTTGTGGGCGTACACCGAGTTCCTCGGCGATGCGGCTGTTGATGCTGTCCATAAAACCACCTGACAAATTGTGAAAGCAGGCTCGCGGGCGCAGGGAATAAGGCCCGGCGAGTCTGGTTGAGCGGCCTGGCCAGCACCGCTACCTGGATCAAAAGGCATCCCATTGACCCGTGGAATCGAACAATTACTGCCGGGCRATGAAAAATAAAAAGCCGCCACCGGCAGTAACGATCAGACGTTGCCCGACACAAAAGGCCGCGCATTATAACCGCCGTTCTGCCCGATGGGGGCATCGCAGGCTGTAGGCATAAAGGCCATGTCGCTGGCGACATAGGAAAAATCTGCTAACAATGCACACGGTGCGTATAACGGCAGCTACGCCATAATGCGCACCGAGATCAAAGGAGCATCCAATGAGCAGCACTGCACAAACTGCTGAAGGCGAAAAAATTCTTATCGTTGACGACGATCCGGGGCTCAGCAGCCTGCTGGAACGTTTTTTCGTCAGCAAGGGCTATCGTGCCCGCGCCGTACCGAACACCGAACAGATGGATCGTCTGCTGGCGCGTGAAGTGTTCAACCTGGTCGTCCTCGACCTGATGTTGCCCGGCGAAGACGGCCTGACTGCCTGCCGCCGTTTGCGTGGCGCAAACAATCAGATTCCGATCATCATGCTCACCGCCAAGGGCGATGAGCTGAGCCGTATCAAAGGCCTGGAACTGGGCGCCGACGATTACCTGGCCAAGCCGTTCAACCCGGACGAGCTGATGGCGCGTGTCAAGGCGGTTCTGCGTCGCCAGTCGGCTCCCGTACCGGGCGCACCAGGTAGCGAAGACGAAAGCGTGACCTTCGGTGATTACGAATTGTCGCTGGCGACTCGCGAACTCAAGCGCGGCGACGAAGTACACATGCTTACCACCGGTGAATTCGCGGTGCTCAAGGCGTTGGTGATGAATGCGCGTCAACCGCTGACCCGCGACAAGCTGATGAACCTGGCCCGTGGCCGCGAATGGGATGCCCTGGAGCGTTCCATCGACGTCCAGATCTCCCGCCTGCGCCGGATGATCGAGCCTGATCCATCGAAACCACGCTACATTCAAACGGTCTGGGGCGTGGGTTACGTGTTCGTTCCGGACGGCACCGCGACCAAGTGATCGGTGATTTGTAGGAGCGGGTCAGCCGGGTAACGTGTCACCCGGTTGATTCGCGATCCGCAATTCTGCGAGCTTGGCTCGCTCCTGCAAAGTATGTAGCGGTTGTCTATGAAAACCCCCGTGTGGTTCCCCCAAAGTTTCTTCTCTCGCACCCTCTGGCTGGTGCTGATCGTCGTGCTGTTTTCCAAGGCGCTGACCCTGGTTTATCTGTTGATGAACGAGGACGTGCTGGTGGACCGCCAATACAGTCACGGTGTCGCGCTGACCTTGCGTGCCTACTGGGCTGCAGACGAAGAAAACCGGGCGAAGATTGCCGATGCCGCGACACTGATTCGTGTGGTGGGCGCCGGTGTTCCCGAGGGTGAACAGCATTGGCCCTACAGCGAAATCTACCAACGCCAGATGCAGGCCGAACTGGGTGCCGACACCGAAGTGCGATTGCGCATGCATGCACCGCCGGCGCTTTGGGTTCGAGCCCCGAGCCTGGGTGACGGCTGGTTGAAAGTACCGCTGTACCCGCATCCGTTGCGTGGCCAGAAAATCTGGAACGTACTCGGCTGGTTTCTCGCCATCGGCTTGTTATCCACCGCGTCGGCGTGGATTTTCGTCAGCCAGCTCAACCAGCCGCTCAAACGGCTGGTCGATGCCGCCCGGCAACTGGGGCAGGGGCGCAGCGTGCGCCTGCCGATCAGCGACACGCCGAGTGAAATGACCGAGGTCTATCGAGCGTTCAACCAGATGGCGGAAGACGTTGAACAGGCCGGCCGCGAACGTGAGTTGATGCTCGCCGGTGTTTCACACGACCTGCGTACGCCGTTGACCCGCTTGCGTCTGTCGCTGGAGCTGATGGGCAACCACAGCGACCTGAGCGACGACATGGTGCGTGACATCGAAGACATGGACGCGATTCTCGACCAGTTCCTCGCATTCATTCGCGATGGTCGGGACGAGTCGGTCGAAGAAGTCGACCTGAGTGATCTGGTGCGCGAAGTGGCGGCGCCTTACAACCAGAACGAGGAGCGGGTGCGCTTGCGCCTGGAGCCGATTCAGCCGTTCCCGTTGCGTCGGGTGTCGATGAAACGCCTCCTGAACAACCTGATCGGTAATGCCCTGCATCACGCTGGCAGCGGCGTTGAAGTGGCGGCGTATGTTTCGGGCGACGTCAGCGCGCCTTATGTGGTGCTGAGCGTCATGGACCGTGGCGCCGGGATCGATCCGTCAGAGCTGGAAGCGATCTTCAACCCCTTCACCCGTGGCGACCGCGCGCGGGGTGGCAAGGGCACCGGGCTGGGGCTGGCCATCGTCAAGCGGATTGCATCGATGCATGGCGGCAATGTTGAACTGCGCAACCGCTCCGGTGGTGGCCTGGAAGCGCGGGTGCGGTTGCCGCTTGGGTTGATGTTGCCGAGGGATGCGGTGTAAGTATCTGGCAGTCTTGTTGGAAATGAGGGCCTCTTCGCGAGCAGGCTCGCTCCCACACTTCGATCTTCAGCGAACACGCAATTGTGTACGACCGAGACCCTTGTGGGAGCGAGCCTGCTCGCGATGGCAGCATCCCTGCCACCTAAAAGGTTGAGGTTAACCCTTACCCTTGGTCCGCGTCATGTTCGGCCCGCCGTTCTTCTCGATGTGCTGAATGATGATCCCCGCCACGTCCTTGCTGGTGGTGGTTTCGATCCCTTCCAGCCCTGGCGACGAGTTCACTTCCATCACCAGCGGCCCGTGGTTGGAGCGCAGGATATCCACGCCCGCCACGCTCAAACCCATGACCTTGGCCGCACGCAGCGCGGTCATGCGTTCTTCCGGGGTGATCTTGATCAGGCTGGCGCTGCCGCCACGGTGCAGGTTGGAGCGGAACTCGCCGGGCTTGGCCTGACGTTTCATCGCGGCGATCACCTTGTCGCCGACCACAAAGCAGCGGATGTCCGCGCCGCCGGCTTCCTTGATGTATTCCTGAACCATGATGTTCTGCTTGAGGCCCATGAACGCCTCGATCACCGACTCCGCCGCCGTCGCTGTTTCACACATCACCACGCCGATGCCCTGAGTGCCTTCCAGCACCTTGATCACCAGCGGTGCGCCGTTGACCATTTCGATCAGGTCGGGAATGTCGTCCGGCGAGTGGGCAAAACCGGTGACCGGTAAACCGATACCGCGACGTGAAAGCAATTGCAGCGAGCGCAGTTTGTCCCGCGAGCGGGCGATGGCCACCGACTCGTTGAGCGGGAACACSCCCATCATTTCGAACTGGCGCAACACCGCGCAGCCGTAAAAAGTSACCGAWGCGCCGATCCGCGGGATCACTGCGTCAAAGCCTTCCAGCGGCTTGCCGCGGTAGTGGATCTGCGGCTTATGACTGGCAATGTTCATATAGGCGCGCAGGGTATCGATCACCACCATCTCATGGCCGCGTTCGGTGCCGGCTTCAACCAAACGACGAGTGGAATACAGACGCGGGTTCCGCGACAGCACAGCGATCTTCATGCAACACCTGTGGAAGAGGTAGTGGACACCGGGAACACCGGCTTGTCTTGAACGTATTTAATGCCTGGATTGACCACCAACTGGCCGTCGATCAGGGCTTTGGAACCGAGCAACAGGCGATAACGCATGGACTTGCGGCAGGCGAGGGTGAACTCCACTCGCCAAACCCGATCGCCGAGCGCCAGGGTGGTACTGATCACGTAACGCACCTGTGCTTGGCCGTTGGAGCTCTTAATGGTTTTCATCGTCACCAGCGGCGCTTCGCAGCGACGGTGACGCAACTGCACCACCGTGCCCAGGTGTGCGTTGAAACGCACCCACGTTTGTCCGTCGCGCTCGAACGGCTCGATTTCGGTGGCATGCAGGCTGGAGGTGCTGGCGCCGGTGTCGATCTTCGCTCGCAGGCCCGCGACTCCCAAATCAGGGAGCGCCACCCATTCGCGCAGACCCACAACGGTCAAATGGTCAAATGTCTTCAAATGTGCTCAACCGGTGAGGAACCGTTCGCACCGCAAAGCGGCCGAATTCGCGGTATTCACGCAGAATAATAGGTAAAAGGCGACAGATATCTACGGCCCGGATTTCCTGCCCCCGAGCGCAACCCGGAAGCGTCGCGCATTGTATGCTGAACCGGTGAAATTCATGGCACGACAGAAACGGTAGTACAGTTCAGAAATATTTCAGAATGAGGAAAACCCATGGCACAAAAAAACGAAGAGGACGACAAAGTCCGTCTCGATAAGTGGTTGTGGGCGGCGCGCTTCTACAAAACCCGTGCGCTGGCCAAGGCAGCCATTGAGAGTGGCAAGGTGCATTGCCGGGGTGAGCGCTGCAAGCCGGGCAAAGAGCCGAGGATTGGCGACGAGTTTCAGATTCGCGCCGGTTTCGATGAGCGCACCGTGGTGGTCCAGGCTCTCTCGATCGTCCGTCGTGGTGCCCCTGAAGCGCAGATGTTGTACGTTGAGACCGAAGCCAGCATCGCCAAACGCGAAAACGCCGCAGCCCAGCGCAAGGCCGGCGCCCTGGGCGTCAGCACTGACGGCAAGCCGAGCAAGAAACAGCGCCGGGACCTGTTCAAGTTCCATGGCAGCAATGATTAAGGTTTGGCCGTTAACGGGCCTAGGTTACCCGGCGCCACTATGCCGCGGTTCGACCTTGCTTGGAACAAAGCCGGATTGTTCATAAAATGCTGGCCATGACCAATATTAATGCACCGAGACGGTGCGCAAGGCGCGATTCCCAGCCCTTGTCATCCTTTAGTCTTCACTTCAGATACCCAGACCTATGACTGATCTACCGGATACCGACTACACCCAACGCTTCATCTTCGATGACAGCGRCGCCCGCGGCGAGCTGGTTGCGTTGGAGCGTAGCTATGCCGAAGTCCTCGCCAAACACACCTATCCGGAACCGGTCGCGCAACTGCTCGGCGAACTGATGGCAGCCGCGGCGCTGCTGGTCGGCACCTTGAAGTTCGATGGCTTGCTGATCCTGCAGGCGCGCTCCGAAGGCCCGGTGTCGCTGTTGATGATCGAGTGCTCCAGCGAGCGTGAGATCCGTGGTCTGGCCCGTTATGACGCAGACCTGATCGCTGCCGACGCGACCCTCGCCGACATGATGCCCGATGGCGTGCTGGCGCTCACCGTCGACCCGACCCAGGGCCAGCGTTATCAGGGCATCGTCGACCTCGACGGCGCGACCCTGGCCGACTGCTTCACCAACTATTTCGTCATGTCGCAGCAAGTCGGCACGCGCTTCTGGCTGCACGCCGATGGCCGTCGCGCCCGGGGTCTGCTGCTGCAACAGCTGCCGGCCGACCGTCTGAAAGACGAAGAAGACCGCGCCGCCAGCTGGCAGCACATCACCGCGCTGGGCAGCACCCTGACCGCCGATGAATTGCTGAGCCTGGACAACGAAACCATCTTGCATCGTCTCTACCACGAAGAGCAGGTGCGCCTGTTTGACGCGCAGAAACTACGCTTCCGTTGCAGCTGCTCGCGTGAGCGTTCGGGTAATGCGTTGGTCAGCCTGGGTCAGGAAGACGCTCAGGCGCTGGTGATCGAGCATGGTGGCAACATCGAGATCGACTGCCAGTTCTGCAACCAGCGCTACCTCTTTGATGCGGCCGATATCACCCAATTGTTCGCCGGAGCGGGTGTCGATACGCCGTCAGATACCCGTCACTAAAACGCTTCAGCGCAGGTAAATTCACTGGTAAACGCCGGAATAACGCCGTCCTGACGGGAGGGCCCTACTATTTTTGGGCTTTTCTGGCATAATCCGGCCCACTTTTTTAGCGGTAGTAGTGCGCGACTTTC
This sequence comes from Pseudomonas sp. 05T35, assembly GCF_056396605.1. Lineage (NCBI taxonomy): Bacteria > Pseudomonadati > Pseudomonadota > Gammaproteobacteria > Pseudomonadales > Pseudomonadaceae > Pseudomonas > Pseudomonas sp. 05T35. The sequence continues at coordinate 1,802 of NZ_JBFTLU010000078.1, read as the reverse complement.
TACTACAAAACGTTTGGAGCACTCGGCCACTGGCCGACGGGGAACCTCATGACGCAAGCCAATAATGCTGTGTACACCGATCTGAGTGTTGATGATCTGGTTAAAGAAGCCCTGAGTCGCGGTGAGGGCGAGCTTGCCGATACCGGCGCGCTGGTCGTTCGCACCGGTCACCGTACCGGTCGTTCGCCCGTCGACCGTTTCATTGTTGAAGAGCCAACCACTCAGGCCGCCATCGCCTGGGGCCCGATCAACCGCAAGTTCCCGGCCGACAAGTTCGATGCCCTGTGGGCTCGTGTTGAGGCGTTCAACAACGCACAAGAGCATTTCGTTTCCCACGTGCACGTAGGTTCTGCCGAAGAGCATTACCTGGCCGTGAAAATGACCACCCAGACTGCCTGGCAGAACCTGTTCGGTCGTTGCCTGTTCATCAACCCGGCCAAGTACAACCCGGCCGGTCGTGAAGAGTGGCAAGTTCTGAACGTCGCCAACTTCGAGTGCGTGCCAGAGCGTGACGGCACCAACTCCGACGGCTGCGTGATCATCAACTTTGCGCAGAAGAAAGTGCTGCTCGCCGGCATGCGCTACGCCGGTGAAATGAAGAAAGCCATGTTCTCGGTGCAGAACTTCCTGCTGCCGGCCGCCGACGTACTGCCAATGCACTGCGCCGCCAACATCGGCGAAGAGGGCGACGTGACCCTGTTCTTCGGTCTGTCCGGCACCGGCAAGACCACCCTGTCCGCCGACGAAAGCCGTTACCTGATCGGTGACGACGAACACGGCTGGGGCGAGGGCGTGGTGTTCAACATCGAAGGCGGTTGCTATGCCAAGTGCATCGACCTGTCCGAGAAGAACGAGCCGGTCATCTGGAAAGCCATCAAACACGGCGCCGTCCTGGAAAACGTTGTTATCGATGACGCCAAGCACGCCGACTACACCGATGTCAGCCTGACCCAGAACAGCCGCGCCGCCTACCCGCTGGAGCACGTTGCCAAGCGTTCCGAGAAGAACCTGGGCGGCGAGCCAAACGCAGTGATCTTCCTGACCTGCGACCTGACCGGCGTGCTGCCACCAGTGTCGATCCTCAATGAAGAACAAGCGGCCTACCACTTCCTGTCCGGCTACACCGCACTGGTGGGCTCGACCGAAATGGGTTCGGGCAGCGGCATCAAGTCGACCTTCTCCACCTGCTTCGGCGCACCGTTCTTCCCGCGTCCGGCTGGCGAATACGCAGAGCTGCTGATCAAGCGCATCCGCGGCTTCGGCTCCAAGGTCTACCTGGTCAACACCGGCTGGACCGGCGGCGGCTACGGCGTCGGCAAACGCTTCAACATCCCGACCACCCGCGCGGTGATCGCAGCGATCCAGAGCGGCGCGCTGATCGGTGCAGGTACCGAACACCTCGACACCATCAACCTCGACGTGCCATTGGCTGTGCCAGGCGTTGAGACTGGCCTGTTGAACCCACGCAACACCTGGGCTGACAAGGCTGCTTACGATGAAGCTGCCAAGGCGCTGGCCGGTCTGTTCATCGAGAACTTCAAGAAGTTCGAAGTGAGCGACGCGATCAAGGCTGCTGGTCCGAAGTTGTAATTATCGGTAGTGGTTTGAGGTAAGAGAAAGCCGCCCTTAGGGGCGGCTTTTTTGTGAGCGCAATTCAGGCCGGCGGAGGTAGAACTACCAATATTCCAGCTGAAAAGGCGTTAAACGGCCAGAATAATGGCACTTATGTGTTCGGCTTGCCTTCCAGTTCCTGTGTATCCCACCGTTGCGCCTTGATGGCTTGGTAGAGCATGCCAATGGTC
>NZ_JBFTLU010000077.1:0-13013 GCF_056396605.1 Pseudomonas sp. 05T35 | reverse complement strand
GCCAACAGGTTTCTTTACTATCCCTTTGCGTATTACAACAAGACTGGCGTGACACCGATGCTTTATACGCCTCCCAAAAAGGACGGTACTTCCGGACATCCCGATGGCTATCTAACCTCGACACTGACTCAACAAAACGCAGATAAGGTCTATCTCGATAACCTTGAACGCCTGACACCGGGCTCAGGTCGGGTGTGGGTGCTGGACGGCCGTGGTGACGGGGCGCAGCCGGTCGTTATCCCTGAAAACTGGCGGCTGCTCGATACCTTTACCCAGGGGGATGGTGACGTCCGATTATTTTCAGTAAGCCCCCGGGATTCCGAGAAAAAACAAAAAAAAACCAATCCGAGCAGCCCCGTTAGCTAGCCTTTATCAATGACAGCAGAGTGTTTTATCGAGAGCGTTTAGCGTAAATACGGATTCACAATGAGGGTGAGTTGTCGGCGGGCAGGCACCTGTTTCTATCAGGTTTACATTGTCGGGGAGAAAATATGAACTTTCAGCGTCGTGACGATACGGGGTTTCTATCCCTGCACTCATCGGTAGAAAGCGGTGGGTGGGTGCTGGTCATGATGCTCGCGATCATTGTTCGGTTTTACTGCATCAGCCTTCCTTATTTCTGGACCGATGAAGCGTTCTCGGCGTTGGTGGGGGTTCAGTCGCCGGGGCGTATCTGGTTTCACCTGGGGCATGACGTTCATCCGCCGCTGTATTTTCTGGTGCTGCATGCCTGGATGGCGGTTTTTGGTGAGRGTGTGTTTGCGATTCGGGCCCTGAGTGCGCTGGCGGGGGGTGCGACAGTCGCGTTGGGCATGTGGCTGATGCGATTGATCAGCACACCGAGGGTGGCCTTGTTGGCCGGGTTGTTCCTGGCCCTGTTACCGATATCCGTTCGCTACAGCCAGGAAGCCCGGATGTATACGCTGGAGGGGGTATGGCTGCTGGGCGCAACCATCGCCTTGGTCTATTGGCTTAAAAGCGCTCGCAACCGATACCTGATGAGCTATCTCGTGCTCATGACGGCCGCGTTATACACCCATTACCTGGCTGTTTTATGTTTGTTGTCTCACTGGTTATACCTCGTTGTCTTGCGTCTTCAGCGAGATAAAACCCTTCATTACCTTTCGCGGCCAATGTGGTGGGGCACGAATGTGGCCATTGTTGTTCTTTATATTCCCTGGTTGATCAGCCTGGGCAATGAGCTGTTTTTAAATACGGAGAAGCTGGAGACCGGAGGGGATATTTTCTGGATCCCTGAATTGACGATCTATACGTTGCCTTCAGCGGTCTGGAAGTTTTTAACGGTGAAGAGTGGACTGGAGTTTGCCAGCCCGATTTATGTACTGCTTCCGGCGCTGGTAATGGCATCGGTGGTGTGGGTCGGGTTCAAGGAAAGAAGCCGGTTGAAACTTGAGCTGTTGCTGGTTATCTACGTGCTGTTGCCGGTGTTGATTGTTTTTGTGGTGTCATTCGGTTTTCCCATTTTTGTTGAACGGTACATGGCCTTTGCGGCGCTGGGCTTGCCGATGACAGCGGCGTTGGCAATCAGCCGGATAGCACATCGCACGCGTGCCCTGGCGTGGGTATCGGCCTTGTTGTTGGTCGGCGTTCAACTCATGGGGTTGAATACAATCTATCAACAACAAGATGATCTGGATGATCCACGCAACGCGTCCCAGTATCCGCTTGACGATATTGTGTCGCGTATCAATGAAAACGCGATCGCAGGCGATAACATCATTGTGGATGGCGCGTACTGGTATTACAGCGTTGCTTACTACAATCGCTCCGACATTCAACCAAGGCTGTATCAGGCGCCCTGGGATAACAGCACGGCTCACCGACCCAACGGGTATGGCGCGTCGACGTTGATTTATCAGGATCGGGATAAGGTCTTTCTCGACAACCTTGTCAGCATATCGCCCGACATCAAGCGAGTGTGGTGGGTGACATCGACTCGCCTGGCGGATGAAGAAAACCACTTTCCAGGCAATTGGCAGTGTGTGTTCGCGCAAGGCTTGGGAGACATGGAGCTTCGACTCTATGTGACCCGCGCCTGGGCAGAACAAATCACCACCGCCACCACCACCGGCGGCGGCTGTGCTACCCAGCCACCAGATAATCGCGAGTATGCCTTACACGACATTGGCCTCAAAACTGTCAGCCCGAGCCATCTGCCACATCCGTGAATAGAACTCGCCGTTCACTTCGCCGGTCAGCAACTCGCCGGGTTTGAGGAACACGTGCAATTGGGAAAACAGTTTGATCTCGGTCGCTGACATGCGCCGTACCAGGTGTTTGGCCGACAGCTGCGACGGGTGTTCGAGGCCGGCCGCGGCGAGCATCTCGGCCAGGGCCTTGAGGGTGCTGCGATGGAAGTTGAACACGCGCTGTGCCTTGTCTGGCACCACCAATGCGCGTTGGCGCAGGGTGTCTTGAGTGGCGACGCCGGTCGGGCACTTGTTGGTGTGGCAGCTTTGCGACTGGATGCAGCCGATGGCGAACATGAAGCCACGGGCCGAGTTGGCCCARTCGGCACCAATTGCCAATACGCTGGCGATGTCGAAGGCGCTGACGATTTTGCCGCTGGCGCCGAGTTTGATCTTGTCCCGCAGGTTCAGGCCCACCAGGGTGTTGTGCACGAACAGCAGGCCTTCACGCATCGGCACGCCGATGTGGTCGGTGAACTCCACCGGCGCAGCGCCAGTACCGCCTTCCTTGCCGTCGACCACGATGAAGTCCGGCAGGATGCCGGTTTCCAGCATGGCCTTGGCAATGCCCATGAACTCCCATGGGTGGCCGAGGCAGAACTTGAAGCCCACCGGTTTGCCGCCCGACAGCTCACGCAGTTGCTTGATGAAGTGCATCATTTCGATCGGTGTGGAGAACGCGCTGTGGCGCGATGGCGACACGCAGTCCTGGCCCATCGGAACGCCACGCGTGTCGGCAATTTCCTGGGTCACTTTATGCTTGGGCAGAATGCCGCCGTGGCCGGGTTTGGCGCCCTGGCTCATTTTGATTTCGATCATCCGTACCTGCGGGTCTTGAGCCTGGGCGGCAAAGCGTTCCGGGTCGAAGCGTCCGTCGGCGGTGCGGCAGCCAAAGTAGCCGCTGCCCAGTTCCCAGGTCAGGTCGCCACCGTGTTCGCGGTGGTAGGGGCTGATGCTGCCTTCGCCGGTGTCATGGGCGAAGTTGCCGAGTTTGGCGCCCTGGTTGAGGGCGCGGATTGCGTTGGCGCTCAGCGAGCCGAAGCTCATGGCCGAGATGTTGAAGACTGAGGCCGAGTACGGTTTTGTACATTGCGGGCCACCAACGTCCACCCGGAAACTGCTCGGGTCACTCACGGGCGCCGGGCGCATCGAATGGCCGATGAACTCGAAACCCGACTGGTACACGTCGATCAGCGTGCCGAAGGGTTTGTCGGCGCTTTCGTTCTTGGCCCGCGAATAGACCAACGAACGCTGGGCACGGGAGAAGGGCAGGGCGTCGCTGTCGGATTCGAGCAGGTATTGGCGGATTTCCGGGCGAATGCCTTCGACCAGATAACGGATATTGCCCAGGATCGGGTAGTTGCGGCGTACCGCGTGGGGGCTTTGCAGCAGGTCGAAAATACCCAGCAGGCTCAGCAGGCCAGTGACGATGGAGATTGGCCAGAGCCAGTCGTATTCAAGAAACGGCAGGCTGGCGAGGGTGAAAATCACACAGACGGCAAAGAAGGCGTAGCGGCTCAGGAGTGACAGGCTCATACGGTTTCCTTGGGTTCGGACTCAATCAGTTATTGGATCTACTTCGTAGCAGCTGCCGAGCCTGCGAGGCTGCGTTAGAGGCGGACCGCGTTCGGGCGAAGTCCTCGCAAATCCTGCATACGCGGTTTGCCTGAAAGGGCGCGTTGCCGGACTTAACGACCGCTGCGCGGCCGGACGCCGCCTCGCAGGCTCGACAGCTGCTACGGGTGTGGCTCGGCACCTATGTCAATCGCAGGCGAGCCAGCGACTACGTGTTTTGTGCCTGGAGAAATATAGAGAACAGTTCGGACTGGGATTTGATCCCCAGCTTGCTGTAAATGTGTTTCTTATGGACTTTCACGGTTTCGGCAGAGATTTCCAGCTTACGAGCGATTTCCTTGCTGGAGCAACCGCTGAGCATCCAGCGACCGACATCCAGCTCTCGGGCTGTCAGTTGTGCGCCCTTGAGCTGTTTCACCGAGGCTTCGAGGCGGATACGCCAGTCGCTGTGTTGGGCCGGTTGCGCAGGCGTCGGTGTTTCATTGATCTCAAACGGCAGGCGCTGACGCAGCAGGCTCGATACCCAGGGCTGGATCAGTGACAGCAGGGCTATTTGTTCGCTGCTGAAACGCTGTTTGCTACCCAGCGAAAGGCACAGCGTACGGTCGCCCTCAAGTTGGCAATTGAACTGGATTTCGTCGGCCACCACATTCAGACGAAAGTAGCGCTGGTAATACTCGGTCAGTTCGAAATGCTCCGGCGCTACTTCGGACAGGCGATAGAGGCCGGTGCGCGATTGTTCGCGGCAGGCGATGTAGAAGGGGTCCAGCAGGAACAACCCCATGAGGTAGTCCTGAAACAGCGGGTCCGGGCTGCCGCCCTCGCTCGGGCTTTCGGCGAATACCTGCGGGAGTTGATCGTCATTGAAAAGCAGCGCCACCCAGCTGTCGAAGGTCACGTACTGGTCCAGCAGGCGCAGCAGTTGCGTCCAGAAATTGGGTTTGTCCAAGGCGTCAATCAACTGCCCGACCGAGCGGTGCCAGGCGATGTCTTCCAGCGAGAGTTTCATTCGTCGATCCCTATCGGCCGATTGCTGCCGTGCATACTGGCGCACAGGGACTGGTCGGGCAATCATCGAAAGATCGTCCGAACGCGGCCGGACGATCTTTCAGGTCACGAGGTTTGACTGGCGGATCGGCAGTTCGATGCGAAAGGTGGTGCCTACCCCGACTTCGCTGCGCACGGTAATGTCGCCATGATGCTTTTTCACAATACCGTAGGACAATGACAGGCCTAATCCGGTCCCCTGGCCCACTGGTTTGGTGGTGAAGAAGGGATCAAAGATTTTCTGCAGGCATTCGGGCGCGATGCCTGAGCCGGTGTCCGCCACTTCGATCCAGACTTTTTCCCCGGCAACCCCGTTACTCAGGGTAATGGTCCCGCGTTCGGGGCCCATGGCCTGGGCGGCGTTGACGATCAGGTTCATGATCACCTGATTGATCTGCGAGGGCAGGCACTCGATCTCGGGAAGCGTCTGGTAGTGCTTGATCACGTCGGCCTTGTACTTGAGTTCGTTGGCGACAATGTTCAGCGTCGAATCAATACCCGTTTGCAGATTGACCGATTGCCACTCCTGGCTGGTGTCTACGCGTGAGAAGTCCTTCAGGTCCCTGACGATTTGCCCGACCCGGTTGATACCGTCCTTGGACTCCTTGATCAGCAGCGGAATGTCTTCACGCAGGAAGTCCAGTTCCACTTCTTTACGCAACGTTTGGAGCCGTTCGAGAAGCTCAACGGAGCCAATGGCTTCTTCGGCCCCCTGATAGGCGTCGAGCATGCTCTGCAACTGCTTGAAGTAACCGTCCAGGGCGCCGAGGTTCGAAGAAATAAAGCCGATGGGGTTGTTGATTTCATGGGCGACACCCGCCGCCAGTTGCCCCAGGGACGCGAGTTTTTCCGACTGTATCAACTGGCTTTCGAGCTGCTTGCGCTCGTCGATCTCCTGTTGCAGTTCGACGCTCGCTTGCTGGAACTGCCGGGTCCGACGTTCTACCAGGTGCCCCAACTGATCCAGTTGTACGCTGGCGCGTTCGGTCATGTCCCATTTGCTGGTCAAGGTATTGGCCATCTGCTGGACTTCGATGTTGTCGAAGGGTTTTTTCAGGATCAGCAGTCGGTCGTGGGCCTGCAGGCGATTGAGCAGGTCATCCCAGGAGTAGTCGGAATACGCCGTACAGACCACCACCTGCAAACGCGGATCGGCTTGCCATAAATGCTCGATGGTTTCGGCGCCGTCCCAGCCCTGTGGCATGCGCATGTCGACGAACGCCAACGCGTAGGGGCGATTGTCGTGTTGGGCCTGGACCAGTTTGCCCAAGCCTTCCTGGCCAGCATAGGCTGAATCCAGCTCGAAGCCTTGGCTCGTCGCTTTGATTTGCGTGCCGAACAGCGCGGACTCCATCTCGTCCAGTTCGCCGTGTTGTGGCAGCTCAGGTGTCAGGATCTTGCGAAAGTCGTCATGGATCGACGGTGTATCGTCGATCAGCAGGATACGTCGATTCGATGACTCGCTCATGTTTCACCTTCGGCGATTTTCAAGGGGATTTTCAAGGTGAACAGTGCACCTTTTCCCGGACCGTCGCTGTGGGCTGTCAGGTGGCCATTCATCTCGATGGCGGCGAGGGCGCAACTGTGCAGACCAAAACCGTGACCTTCCTTGCGCGTGGTGAAACCGTGGGCAAAGATCCGGGTCATGTTTTCGGCCGAGATGCCTTCGCCTTCGTCCTTGACGCTGACCTGCAGCGTGGCGTCGTCGACGACCTTGACCCCCAGGGTCATTTCCCGGGGGCGGTCGCTAAGGTCCGACATGGCGTATTTGGCGTTGCTGATCAGGTTGATCAGGATCAGCAACATCCGGTGTTTATCGCCCATGACCGTGGGCACTTCGGCGTAGTCCTTGACCACGGTGACGTGGTGGCGGGTCAGGGCGCCCGAATTCATGCGCAGCGCGTCCTCAAGCAGTTCGCTGACTTGCAGCGGCTCCATCAGGCTGTTGGCCCCGGCGTAGGACTGCTGGGTGGCAACGATGTCYTTGATGTGGTCAACGCTTTTGCTCAATTGCGCCAGTTCGTCGCTAATGCCTTGCTGCTCAAGGGCAATGGCGTCCACCAGTTGATTCAGGTAGCCGGGCAGCAATTTGCCTTTTTCGTCTTCGGTGATGAAGTGGCCGAGATCACCCTGATGCTCATTGATCAGCTGCATCGCCTTGCCCAGCCCCAGCGCCTTGCTGTTGCGCAGTTTGCGGGTGACCAGGTCGGCGGAGATATTCACGCTGTTGAGCACATTGCCGACGTTGTGCAGCACGTTGGTGGCGATCTCGGCCATCCCGGCCTGGCGTGCGGTATCCAGCAGTTCGCTTTGGGTGTCCTTGAGTTCGCGGGTGCGCTCCTCAACCCGATGTTCCAGGCTTTCATTGGCCGCTTGCAGGTCCTTGTTGACGCGGTTGATTTCCGCAAAACTGCGTAGCAACCCATTGGCCAGAAACAGTAGCAACAGCACCAGCAGCGCCGAAAAAACCGCCATGTAGAAGTGGTAGCGTTGATCGACTGCATCGGCCTTTTGTTGATCGTTGTCCAGCAGGCTGGTGATGTTGTCCAGGCGCTCGGACACGGGGACTGCCTCGATCCGTTCCAGCAGGTTGTTGACCAGGGGTTGTTCACGCAGGATCAGCGCGATGTGGTTGCTGAGAAGCTCCACCGGTGTGTGGAACTCGGCAGGCAGGCGGTCTTTGTTCACCGCCAGTTTGTTCAAGCCGAGCAGGATGTCGGCGGCTTTGTCGTCGGACGTGACCTGGGAAAACTCCAGGCCGCTGAGTAGCAGGTCGTAGGTATCGGTGGCGGTGTTCTGCATTTGCAGTTTGTTTTCGTCCCCAAGGCGTGCGAACTGGTTCTGAATGTCGTCTTCGGCAGTGGGCAGGAACGCCAGTGAATTGCGCAGCACCGCGTTGTGTGACTTGAATTGTTCGACCAGCCGGGTCTTTTCCTTGATCGCGTTCAGGTAAGCGTCATGGCTGGTTTGCCACTGTGTCGAGTCGTTGCGACCGTGTCTGGACTCTATCGAGTCGAATCGTTCCCACAGACGGCTCATTTCGGTCAGCGGCGAAACCAGTGGATCGTAGTTGTGGACTAGGGCGATCCGGGCCTTGAGGATCTCGGTTTCCCATTGCGCGTCCAGTTGTTTGATCTGGCGGATCAGATCCCGCGATTCGGTATAGGTCGAGGTTTGATCCGAACTGGACTTCAGATACAGGAACAGCAGGATCGAGGCCAGCAAGACGGTCATGCCGGTGAGCAACAGCAAACTGAGTCGACGGGACACTTTCATAATGGTTTGCCTCCCCACTCGCCGGTCAGGGTCTTGAGGAATTTGATGATCAGGGCCTTGTCTTCTTCGGAAGGGACTCGCCCCAACTGGAACTTGAACATCACATCAACGGCGTCTTCGAGGGTTTTCGCCGTGCCGTCATGGAAGTACGGCGCGGTCACCGCGACGTTGCGCAGGCTGGGGACCTTGAACACGTTGCGGTCTTCCTCGTCCTTGGTCTCCAGGTAACGACCCAGGTCCGATTCGGTCGGATTGCCCCGCGCCTGGAAGTAATCGCCCATCACCCCGAACTTCTGGAACATGTTGCCGCCGATGTTTACCCCTTGATGACAGGCGATGCAGCCGTAGTCCTTGAAGCGTTGGTAACCGTATTTTTCGTCAAGGCTGAGAATATCGGTGTTGCCCTTCAGGTACTGGTCGAAACGCGAATTGGGGCTGAGTAATGTGCGTTCGTAGGTGGCCAGGGCATTTTGCACATTGGCCGCAGTCACCCCATTGGGGTAAGCGTTGCCAAACGCCGAGCGATAGGTCGGGTCAGTGGACAGCATGTGCACCACGTGTTCCCAGTTGCTGCCCATTTCAGTGGAACTTTCCACCACTGCGTGAACCTGGTCTTCCAGGGTAGCGACGCGACCGTTCCAGAACTGCCTGAAGTTCAGGCTGGCATTCAGCACGCTGGGGGTATTGACGGTCAGCGGCTGGCCGTCGAAACCGATGGAAAATTGCTTGTTATCGGCACCGCCCTTTTCCAGGTGATGACAACTGGCACAGGACAGGCTGTTGTTGACCGACAACCGCGTTTCGTTGAACAGCTGACGACCCAGTTCGACGCGCTGAGGGTCTTGCGCAGGTACCGATGGCAGCGGTTTGAGGGGTTCGTCCAAAGGCTCGGCACTCGCCGTCAGGCCGAGTCCGAGCATCAGTGTGGTGAGCAGCGTGAATCCATAGGGCGACATCTGAGATTCCTTTGCCGGGTGCCTGCCTGTCGGGGCGTCGGTCTATGTGCGCGGTTGTGTCTGTTGGCTGTCGGTGAGCAGCTGTACGAATTCCTGGGGGAGCACGGCTTTGCTGAAGAAGTAACCCTGCCCTTCCTCACACTGGAGGGCCTTGAGAAAGTCCAGCTGTTCCAGGGTTYCCACGCCTTCGGCGATGATATTGAGGTTGAGGCTCTTGCCCAGGCTGATGATGGCGCTGACCAGCGCCGCGTCGTTGTTTTCGCTACTCAGCCCGCGTATGAATGATTGGTCGATTTTCAGTACATCGACCGGGAACCGTCGCAGATAACTCAGGCTGGAATAACCGGTGCCGAAGTCATCGATTGCCAGGCGCACGCCCAACGCCTTGATGGCGTGCAGGGTCTGCACGGTAGCCTCGACGTTCTGCATCAGCACGCTTTCGGTGATTTCGAGCTCCAGCAGCGTCGGGTCGAGGCCGGTCAGTTCGAGGATCTGCACGATACCATCGACAAAGTCGTTCTGACGAAAGTCGATGGCGGAAACGTTGACGGACATACTGATCGCTGGCAATCCGGCCAGTTGCCAGGCTCGGGCCTGTTGGCAGGCCTGGGTCAATACCCATTTGCTCAGGGGAACGATCAACCCACTGTCCTCGGCCACTCCGATGAAATCCGTTGGGTACACCCACCCGTGACCGGGTTTTAACCAGCGAATCAAGGCTTCCGCACCGACCACTTTGCCGGAACGCAAATCAAGTTTGGGTTGGTAATGCAGGACGAACTCGTCGCGCTCCAGCGCCAGACGCAGGCCGGATTCGATGCTTTGCTGTTTACGGGCGCGCTGATTCATCTCGTCGATGAAAAAGCTGAAGTCGTTAAGGCCTCTTTCCTTGACGTTGTGCATCGCGGTTTCGGCTTTCTTGATCAACGGTACGGCATCGAAGCCGTCGTCCGGGTAGATGCTGATGCCCAGGCTGGCGGTCACGCTCAGGTCATGGCCGGCAATGTGCTGCTGGGTGTTGACGGCTTTCAGCAGCTTTTCGGCAATGCCTTTGGTTTGCTGGGGATGGTGGACGTCCGCGAGGATCACCACGAACTCGTCGGAACCGTAGCGAAACACCGAATCGGATTCACGCACCGTGGACACGAGGCTCTGGCCTACCCGTTTGAGCATTTCGTCGCCAACCGGATGGCCCAGTGCGTTGTTGATACGCTTGAAGCGGTCCAGCCCCAGAAACATCACGGCCAGTTGTTTGTCGTGCCGCCGTGAAAGGGCCAGGGACTGAGTCAGTCGATCACCCAGCAAGGTGCTGTTGGGCAGACCGGTGAGTACATCGTATTGCAACAGATGGGAGACTTTGAGCAACTCCTGAACGCGGTCCTCGATGGTTCGCTCCAGGCTGAGCATTTTTATCGCCGCGTCCTGCGCCATCTGCCATTTCCAGGTCAGGGCACTGGCCATCTGACGGATTTCCAGGCTGTCGAAAGGCTTTTTCAGCACCAGCAACTGGTCGCCGAACGCCAGGCGTTCGGCCATCGCTTCCCAGGTGTAGTCAGAGAAGGCGGTGCATAACGCAATTTGCAGGTTCGGGTCGACCTCCCAGAGTCGTTCGATGGTTTCCAGGCCGTCCCAACCTGGCGGCATGCGCATGTCGGTAAACGCCAGGGCATAAGGCCTGCCCTCGGCCTGGGCACGTTTTACCAGTTCCAGCGCTTCTTTGCCCTGGTAGGCGGAATCGAGGAAAAACTTCGGGTGAGCGCGTCGTTCAGTGCCGAATAACAGCTCTTCGGTGCCGGCCAGCGACGGCTCATCCGGCACATCGGGGCTGAGGATCTTGCGAAAGTCCTGATGGATCGAAGGCATGTCATCGATGATCAGGATGCGCCGGTTGGTGGGGGCGAACGATGGTTTCATCCCCGGTCCTCCGGTGTATAGGACGAGTCTTCGAGCAGCGGGTTCGTTGCGCCGGGGAAGGTCGGAGGCACGATGCTGCCGGCCATCAGCAACGCCGCTGCCTGCTGGCCGCTGACAGCTTTGCTGAAGTAATAGCCCTGAGCGTTCATTGGCGAGCCGGTGGAGATCAGCGAGCTGCGATGTTCCTGGGTCTCGACACCCTCGGCAATGATGCCGATCCCCACTTCGCGGGCGAAATTGATGATCGCGCGCARGGTCGTGGCGCTGGCGGGATCGCGGGTCGCGGTGTCGATGAAGGCCTGGGCGAGTTTGAGGTGATTGACCCGATAGGTCTTGAGGTAGTCGAACGAGGAGTACTCGGTGCCGAAGTCGTCGATGGCTATTTTCACCCCCAGCTCACGCAAGCGCGGCAGCACATCGTTGTGGGTCCATTTGGTTTGCGCCAGTGTCGCTTCGGTGACGTCGAAGCGCAGGTCCCAGGGGCAGAGGTTCCACAGGGCCGTGGTGCGCAGCACGTCGTAGATCAGGTCCGGACCGCTCTTGAGCTGGGCCAGCGAAAGCTTGATCGCAATCACCGGGGGCGCCATGCCATCGTCGCGCCACTGACGCATTTGCTGGCAAGCGCGATTCAGCAACCAGTGCCCGAGCGCGATGATTACACCGGTTTTTTCCGCCGCGGGAAGAAACATATCGGGTTCCAGTATTCCTCGCTCTGGATGACTCCAGCGGACCTGGGCTTCCATGCCGAGGATCTTCCCGGTGCTCAGGTCGACTTCGGGCAAGTAATGCAGTTCCAGCTGGTTTTGCTCGATGGCCTGTTTCAAATCGTTGGCAATCGACACCCGGTCGAGTACTTCCTGATTGATCTCCTCGGAGTGGAAATGGTACTGGTTGCGGCCTTTTTCCTTGGAGCGATACAGCGCCATGTCGGCCTGAGCCAACAGGCTCTCGGGACTCAAGCTGATACTGGAGTAAGTACTGATGCCGATGCTGACCGAAACCCGCACGTTGTTTCCGTCGAGTGTGTAGGGCAGCACCAGCTCATCGCGGACCTTGCCTGCCAGGGCCGCCGACTGTGTTGGGTCGTTGGCATCGAGTTGCACGATTGCAAACTCGTCACCACCCAGACGCGCCACAAGGTCGTTTTCGCGGACACAGGCCTTGATGCGTCGGGCGACTTCCTGCAACAGCAAATCCCCGATGGGATGCCCCAGGGTGTCGTTGATGCGTTTGAAATGATCGAGGTCCAGGTAGAACACGGCGAAGGGTGCGCCGCCCCGACGGGCGGCAGCGAATGCCTGGTGCAGACGTTCGAGGAGCGTCGTCCGATTGGCCAGCCCGGTCAGCCCGTCGGTACGTGCCAGCAGGGCGATCTTCTCTTCGGCCAGTTTGCGTTCGGTGATATCGATGATGATGCCTTCGACTTCCAGCAAACGACCGTCCTGGTTACGCACCGGCACGTAGCGGTTTTCGACCCAGCGCCAGTCTCCGGTGCCGGTGCGCAGACGAAACTCGATGGACGCCCCGACAGCGTCCCGGTCGAGTATCCGTGCCATGGCATTGTCGACTTTGCCTTGGTCCTCGGGATGAATCAGCTCCTGAGCCCAGTTTGCCGACGCCACCAATTGCGCGGCCACGTGACCGAATTTGGTGATGTTGTGGGAAATGTACATCAACGGGAACGAGGGTTCGCCGCGCAGCCGGTACAAAATGGTCGGGCTGTTCTGCACGATGATATTGGCGTCGGACAGCTCGCGGGTGCGCTCTTCGACCGCCTGCTCCAGCAGGTTCATCTTTAATGCGGCTTCTTCGGTCATTTGCCATTTGACGGTCAGGGCGCTGGCCATCTGGCGGATTTCGATGGCATCAAAGGGCTTCTTCAGGATCAGCAGGCGATCGCCGAGTTCCAGTCGTTCGGCGATATCGTCCCAGGAGTAGTCGGAATACGCGGTACACAGCGCGACTTGCAGTTTTGGATCGACCTGCCAGAGCCGTTCGATGGTTTCCAGACCGTCCCAGCCGGGCGGCATACGCA
>NZ_JBFTLU010000076.1:0-24409 GCF_056396605.1 Pseudomonas sp. 05T35 | reverse complement strand
GATATGGCGAACATGGATCTTCACAAGAGCGGGTTGGTCAGCAGCGGCGATTCGGGTTCGTACTCGGACCTGAACCGGCTTAACCAGCTCAAGGTCGGTGACAAGAACAGCGATGCGAACATGCGCAAGGTGGCGCAGGAGTTCGAGTCGCTGTTCCTCAGCGAGATGCTCAAGTCCATGCGCTCGGCCACCGAGACCCTGGGCAAGGACAATCCGCTCAACACGCCTGCAGCCAAGCAGTACCAGGAAATGTACGACCAGCAGCTGGCGGTTTCCATGTCTCGCCAGGGGCATGGTATCGGTCTGGCCGACGTGTTGATGCGCCAGATGTCGAAGAACAAACCGCTGGCGCCGGGTGAGGCGGCGGCGATGTCTGCGGCCAAGCAGGAAGCGGCGAAAGCGGCGGTATCAACGCCGGTGGCTGCCGGTACGGTGGGCACCGAAGGGCCGTTGTCGCGGCTCAATGGTCAGCGGCCGTTGTGGGCGTCGCGTGCGATCAGCCCACCGCAGCAGTCGCTCGATGGACACCGCAATGATGTGGCGATGCTCAATCAGCGTCGTCTGGCGCTGCCGCCGAAACTCGCGGACCGCTTGCTCGCCGGCCTGGTGCCGTCGGCATCGACGGCCGCAACGGCGCTCAACAACATTCAGGCGCCTCAAGGCACGAAGACCGGTTCCGGTCCCCTGTTCAATGGCGATTGGCTGGCCTCGCAAACGGACTCGGGATCGAACGGGCGGATGCAGATTTATGGTCGTGCCATGGCTCAAATTCCGTTGGCACCGGCGAAGAAAGCCTTCAGCTCTGCCGACGAATTCGTCAATACGATGATGCCGATGGCCAAGGAAGCCGCCGACCGCATTGGCGTCGATCCGCGTTATCTGGTGGCCCAGGCGGCCCTGGAAACCGGTTGGGGTAAATCGGTCATGCGCGCCCAGGATGGCAGCAGCAGTCACAACCTGTTCGGCATCAAGGCTGGCAGCAGTTGGAAGGGCGATTCGGCGCGGGCGATCACCAGCGAATTCAGGAATGGCGAGATGGTCAAGGAGACGGCCGAGTTCCGTTCCTACGCCTCTTACAAGGACAGCTTCCATGACCTTGTGACATTGCTGCAAACCAATAATCGCTATCAAGATGTTGTGAAGTCGGCCGATAACCCAGAACAGTTTGTACGCGAGTTGCAAAAGGCCGGGTATGCAACCGACCCGGGCTACGCCAGCAAGATTTCGCAGATTGCCAAGCAGATGAAGAGTTACCAGAACTACGCTGCGGCGGGCTCTTCCACGACGCCTTTATAGGCATAAGGTATAAGGTCTGAATCATGAGTTTGCTCAATATCGGGATGTCGGGGTTGAATGCGGCCTCATCGTCTTTGGCGGTGACCGGCAATAACATTGCCAACGTTGATACGGCCGGCTACTCGCGTCAGCAAACCGTACAGAGCAGCAAGTCCTCTATTCAGTACGGCAATAACGTATTCATCGGCACGGGCACGACCCTGGCGGACGTGCGTCGGGTGTATAGCGCCTACCTCGACACCCAGTTGCAGACCACCACTTCGCTTAATGGTCAGGCTTCGTCCTATCTGGGGCAGGTCACTCCGGTCGACACGATGCTGTCCGACAGCAATACCGGTCTCAGTGGTTCACTGCAGAAGTTCTTCACTTCCCTGCAAGCTGTCGCGACCAAGCCTACCGATGATGCGTCCCGCCAATCGGCGATGACCAATGCCAAGACCCTGAGTGATCGCTTCAACTCGATTTCCAAGCAGTTGACCGACCAGAACACCGGCATCAACTCCAACCTCGCGGACATGGCCTCCCAGGTCAATAAGCTGGCGACCACGATCGCCCAGTACAACCAGCAAATTTCTCAAACGTCGGGTAGCAACACCAGCAACAGCAGTGGGCCGAGTGACCTGCTCGACAAGCGTAACGAGGCGGTCCGTCAGCTTTCCGAACTGGTCGGTGCACAGGTTGTCGAGCGCGGCACCAACTACGATGTCTACATCGGCAGCGGTCAGCCGTTGGTGATGGGCAGCACCACTAACACCCTGGAAACCGTACCGGGCAAGACGGATCCGACTCAGTCGACGCTCCAGTTGAATCGCGGTTCGAGCGTCATTGATATTACGTCGGTACTAACGACCGGGCAGATCGGTGGCTTGCTGAGTTATCGCAGCGACGTACTCAACCCGGCAATCAATCAGTTGGGACGCATCGCGCTGGTCACCGCCGATCAGATGAACCAGCAGCAGGCGCAGGGCATCGATCAGAACGGCGATTTCGGTTCGGCAATCTTCAACAACATCAACAGTGCCACGCTGATCTCGCAGCGCAGCATTGCCCAGGCGGGTAACAGCGCCGGTTCCGGCAACCTCAATGTCACTATCAACGACACGGGCAAGCTGACGACCAGCGATTATCAGGTGACCTTCACCAGCGCCACGAACTACAGCGTCACGCGCTCCGATGGCACCAACATGGGCGCCTTCAGCACCACCACCACACCACCTCCGGTGATCGACGGCTTCAGCATGACGCTCAATGGTGGCGGTGCCATGAGCGCCGGCGATACCTTCAAGGTAACGCCGACCCGTAGCGGCGCCAGTGATATCCAGACGGTGATCACCGATCCGAAGAAGCTCGCCGCGGCTGCGCCTCTGAGCGGTGTCGCCAGTGCGAACAACAAAGGCACCTATACCCAGCCGACGTTGACCAGCACCCTGGATATCTACAATCCAGCGGCCAATGCCGACCTGCAAACCGGGCTCCAGTATTCGACGCCGGTCAAAGTGGTGTTCGATCCTGCCGGTGCCGGGACTCAGGGTTATAAGCTTTACGATGCCAAGGGCGTGAGCATGGGCGCGGGCACCATCGTTCCCGGTCAAAGCAATACCCTGAACCTGCAAGTGAACATGGTCGATAGCACGGGTGCTGCGATCATGGACAACTCGGTCGTGCCTGCGGTACAGAAGACCTTCTCGGTTCAAACAACGGTCAATGGTTCGCCTGCTGCCGGTGAGAGCTTCAGTATTTCGTTGACCGGTGCCAACTCTTCGGACAACCGCAACAGCACCGCTCTGGTCGGTTTGCAGACCAAGCAAACGGTGGATACCGGCTCGGTGAGCAAGGGGCTCAGCCTCTCGGACGCCTACGGCAAACTGGTGTCCAACGTTGGCGCCCAGGCGGCTCAGGCCAAGTCTGACGGCGATGCCGCCACGGTGATTCTGACCGGTGCCAAGAATGCCCGCGATGCCCTGTCGGGTGTCAACCTCGATGAAGAGTCCGGCAACCTGGTGAAATACCAGCAGTACTACACAGCCTCATCGCAGATCATCAAGGCTGCGCAGGAAACTTTCAGCACGCTGATCAACAGTCTTTAAGGAGTCGTAATTCATGCGCATTTCTACCGCCCAGTATTACGAAACGACCGCTGCCAACTATCAGCGTAATTACAACAATGCAATCAAGACCAGTGCCGAAGCGAGCAGCCTGACCAAGGTCAACACCGCCGCCGATGATCCGATTGGTGCTGCGCGCTTGCTTCAGCTCGGCCAACAGAGCGCGATGCTGGATCAGTACGCCGGCAACATCAGCAACCTCAAGAGTTCATACAGCCAGGCCGAAACAGCGTTGAGCGCCATTGGCACTGCCTTGCAGCGGGCCAAGGAGTTGGCGGTGGGCGCCAACAACGGCACGCAGACCGATGCGGACCGTAAGGCTGCGGCCCAGGAGTTGGGGCAGATTCAGAATCAGGTGCTGGGCCTCATGAACAGTCAGGATGCCGACGGTAACTACCTGTTCGCCGGCTCCAAAACCAGTACGCCTCCGTACACGGCAAATTCCGATGGCACCTACAGCTACAACGGTGACCAGTCCGACGTGAGCCTGGCCATCGGCGACTCCATGTCGGTTGCCAGCAACATCACTGGTTGGGATGCCTTCCAGAAGGCGACCAACACCAGTCGCTCTCTGGCCACCATGACCGCACCTGCGGTGGATGACGGTCGGGTGACGCTGTCCAACGGACAGATCAGCAACAGCGCAACGTTCGATTCCAAGTTCACCGCCGGTCAACCTTACACCGTGAATTTTGTCAGCAGTACCCAACTGCAGATCACTGATGCGCTGGGTAACGATGTCACTGCCGAGGCCAGCCAGAACGGTGTGATCAGCAATAAAGACGCGTCTAACCAGGCGGTCAGTTTCCGCGGTGTGGACCTGAACCTGAACATCAATCTGAAGCCTGGCGATACCGTTCCGGATGCGGTGATTGCCGGCCATAGCTTCCAGTTGTCGGTCAAGCCGGACACCATCAATACGTCGCGCAGCCCAGGCAACCCATCGACGGCGGTTATCTCGGGGGCTACCCAGAGCAACCCGACTGCCTATAACAGCACCTTCCCGACTGGTGGTGCGATTCTCAAGTTCACCAGTGCCACGGCTTACGATCTTTATGCATCGCCGATCACGGCGACCAGCAAGCCGGTATCGTCGGGCACCATGGCCGGTTCTACGGCGACAGCAGCAGGGGTTACGTTTACGTTCGGCGGTACTCCGGCAGCCGGCGATCAGTTTGTTGTCCAGGCTAACAACCACCAGACCCAGAACGTTCTGGACACCCTGGGGCAGTTGCAAGCGGCGTTGAGTACTCCGGCGGATAACAATCCGGTTGCCTTGCAAAAAATGCAGGCAGCCGTCGCGTCGGGCATGGCCAACCTGGACGCTGCTTCGGCGCAGTTGGGGTCGGCAATCACAGCTGTGGGCGTGCGTGGTCAGGCCCTGGATGATCAGACGACCACCAACCAGAGTCTCGTCCTGGCCAACACCACCAGCCAGTCGGCTATCCGCGACTCTGATCCGGCCGAAGTCATGACCCGTCTGACGTTGCAGCAAACCATGTTGCAGGCCGCGCAACTGGCCCCCCGGCCGTAAACCGCCGAATACCAATCGCCTTTTTTCAGCGGTTTCAGGGGCTCACCCGACCGGGTGAGCATCCTCCGCTTGAGAGCCCCACCGTGAATCCAGTCCCGTTAGTCAGCCTCGTCATTCCCGCCTTCAATCCACGCTTCTTCGCTCGGGCGCTGCGCAGCGCTGTGATCCAGCAATACGCCAACCTCGAAATCATTGTGTGCGACGACAGTCGCGGCGATGAGATCAAGCAGGTTGTCGAGTCGCTGGCGGGCGACGCGGCAGAACGTGTGCGGTATGTACGAAACCCGCAGACGCTGGGGTTTGTCGGCAATCTGCTGGCGTGCCTGGGCGAGGCAAGGGGCGAGTACATCAAGTTTCTCTGCGATGACGATCAGCTGTCGCCTGCGTGTATCGAGCGCCAGGCGCAGGTCTTGAGCGAGCAGGCGGACATCAATCTGGTGCTGGCCCAGCGTGTGTTCTGGGATGCGGATGATCACCCGCTGCCCTCGCGCCTGGAGAACAGCACGCTGTCGCCGGTGTGCGGGATATTCAAGGGCGATGACCTGCTGGCGATTTTCGAGAGCTACCCGGTCAACTTCCTCGGTGGCTTCAGCAGTGCGCTGTTCCGCCGCAAGGATGTGCAGGAACTGATGCCGGCCTTGACTCAACCTGGCCATTGCTTTGTCGCGTCGCTTGATCTGGCCTTGTACATCTGCCTGATGCGGCGGGGCAACATGGCGCAACTCAACTACGTGTTGAGTGTCGAGCGGTTGTATCCGGAGCGTTTGATTCGTCAGCAGCCGATGAAAGAGGCGGCGGAGCTGGAGAAGCACTGGCTGGTGCAAATGCTCAAGGTTCGCGGTGGCGAGGGCGCTCCTGCCGGAGGCTGGGTTCGTTACCTGCCACTGAGCCGGGCCGAAGAGGCGCCGCGAGTCTGGGATGAGTTACCCCTGAGTCGGACGCTGGGGAATCGCCAGGCCAGCCAGGAGTATCGGGTGGGAATCGCCAGCGAGAGCTTTTCCCAGCTGTACGCGCAATGGCTGGCCTGTCGCACACTCAGTGATACCCAGCGACGTCTGTTGCCGGAAACCGTGGCCGGTTGGTCGCGACAGCCAAAAATCGTCCCGATCATCATCGATGATCAGGCCGGTCGTGCTGCCCTGGATCTGACCCTTGAAAGCCTGGCCGGTCAGCTATATGCGCCGGAGTTGATTCTGGTGTTGTCCAGCGCGTGTACCGAAGCGCAGCTCGATGAGCGGGTGTTCAATCTGCCGTTGCAGGAGGATCGGTGTGCGCAGCTCAACGCATTGCTGGCGCAACTCGACGGGGTTGACTGGTTCTATCTGCTGCGTGCCGGCGATCGTCTGGTGGAGCCGGCGCTGTTGCTGCTGGCCGAGCGTGTCAGTGCGTCACCGAGCGCATTGTGTGTGTATGGCGACGAAGGCGGATTGCGCGACGGTGAGTCGGCAGACCCGGTCTTCAAGCCGGATTTCAACCTGGACCTGATGCGCAGTTATCCCTATGTCGGGCGATCCCTGGCCTTTCAGCGCGAACGTTTCCTGGCGCTGGGTGGCTTCGATTCACGTTACGGCGAACTGGCGCCTCACGATGTGCTGTGGCGCATGGTCGAGGGCGATGGCGTCGAGGTGGTCGAACATATTGCCGAGGTGATGCTGGAGTCGATGCTCGGTCTCGCGCAGTGGCTGGCACTGCCCGACGTCATTGAGCTCAACCCGCAAGTGTTGGAGGCGCATCTTCAGCGATTGGGCGTTGCCCATGAGATTCGCCAGGGCAGTTTTACCTTGCTCAATCGTGTCGATTACCTGCACGCCGAGCGGCCGCTGGTGTCGATCATCATTGTCTGCAAGGACCAGTTGGCAGTGCTGCAGCGGTGTGTCGAAAGCCTGTTGGAGAAAACTGCCTATAGCGAGTACGAGTTGCTGCTGGTCGACAACGGCAGTGAGTCTGCGCAGACGCTTGAGTGGCTGAGCGCCATGGCCCGGTTGGGCAGTGACCGGTTGCGGGTGCTGACGTATCCGCAGCAGGGGAATGTCGCGGCGACGCGCAACTTTGCGGCGCAGCAGGCTCGCGGTGAATACCTGCTGATGCTCGACCCGTATGTGGTGGTCACCCGTGCGGACTGGCTGGGTGAGTTGCTCAATCATGCGCAGCGTCCAGAAGTCGGTGTCGTCGGGGCCAAGCTGTTCAATCCTGACGGTTGCGTGCTGCATGCCGGCCTGATTCTCGGGCTGCAAGGGCCGGCCGCTTCACCGTTTTTCGCCGACTCGCTTAACGCGGCGGGCTACATGCACCGCTTGCAGGTGGTCACTATCGGGCGATCCAGCCGCTGGTCGAACTGGAGAAGGCGGGTCGGGCGACCGGGCGGAWCTACTACGACCTGCCGTCGATCATCGAGATCGAGCGTGAGGCGCCGGACGTCATCATCCTGCAAGGGCGCTACAGTGAAGGGCCGGTCAACGAGATCGCCGCCTTCAAGCCCTACACCAACGCCCGACTGATTTACGAACTTGATGACTATGTCATCAAGGCGCCGAAGAAGAACGCGCATATTCGTAATATGCCGGACCACGTCGAGATGGAGCGTCTGGTCCGTCGCGGCATTGGCCTGTGCGATCGGGTGGTGGTGTCGACCCAGCCACTGGCCGATGCGTTGTCGTCGATGCATCACGACATTCGGGTCGTGCCGAACATGCTCGCCACTCATCTTTGGGATGGCCTGCGCAGCCAGCGCCGCACCTCGAAAAAGCCACGGGTAGGCTGGGGGGGCGGTACCAGCCACTCGGGCGACCTGGCGATCATCGCCGACGTCGTTCGCGAGCTGGCCAACGAGGTGGATTGGGTGTTCTTCGGCATGTGCCCTGAAGAGTTGCTGCCTTACATGCATGAGTTCCATGGCGTGATCGACCTCAGTGTCTACCCGGCGAAGCTGGCCAGCCTGAACCTCGACCTGGCGCTGGCGCCGCTGGAGTTTCATATCTTCAACGACTGCAAGAGCAATCTGCGCCTGTTGGAGTACGGTGCTTGCGGCTACCCGGTGGTGTGTACCGATACCGAGGCCTATCGGGGTTATCTGCCGTGCACTCGGGTTGTCAGCAACAGCACCGATGAGTGGTTGCAAGCCATCCGCATGCACCTGGCGGACCCGGATGCCAGCTACCGCATGGGCGATGAACTGCGCGAAGCGGTGCTGCGCGACTACATGCTGCGCGGGGATAACGTGCGGTACTGGGAAAACGGCTGGTTGGCCGACTGATACCGCCAGCCTTCGGAGCTGCCGAAGGCTGCGATCTATTGACCTTGGCGGCCTGATAGCCGACCCATCTCTCGCAGATGTACACAGTCCAACTGTGGGAGCGAGCCTGCTCGCGAAGGCGGCCTGAAAGCCGACCAGTCTCTTGCAGGTGTACATATCCATTCCTGCGGTAACGGCCACTTACGGTTTCGCCCTGACGGCGAGTCCCTTTTTCAAACGCCAAAAAGGAACCAAAAGGCTTCGCCCCAAGCGTACGGCACCTCACCTAGGCTCGGCGTACCCTTGCTCCGGCACTCATCAGGGGGCATCGCCTACGGTCTGCTTCGCGACGACCTCCTCTCGATGTGTTCGACTGCGTCGAACGGCGCTGCGCGCCTTCCCCCTGATGAACGCCTCCACTCGGCCTGCCGAAGGGGCGGGTGGATCAAGATCAAGAGCTGCAGGCGAGCTAACGCTCGGCCTGTTGAGTGGTGAAGGCGAGCCACTTCATTGCGGGTGGGTGATGTCCGTAGCTGATGCAGGCGGCGATCTTTTCAAGGCGCAATCAAAAGATCGCCGCCTGCGACAGTTCCCGTGTCAGCGCTAGCTGGCGCGTTTCCTGCAAGTCCCCCTCAAAATCGCCATAAATCGAGCATGTGCGGTGCAGCCAGAGAGTGATGGGTGCAGCCTCATACGATTTATCCAGATGGTCGCAAAGCCTTGTAGGGCTTGGGCTGGCCCTGTGACGAACAAGAGGGGACAAGATGAAGGCAGTTATTCTGGCGGGTGGCCTGGGCACGCGGATCAGCGAAGAGTCGCACCTCAAGCCCAAGCCGATGATCGAGATCGGCGGCAAGCCAATTCTCTGGCACATCATGAAGCAGTATTCCGCGCACGGAATTCACGACTTCGTGATTTGCCTCGGCTACAAGGGCTACGCGATCAAGGACTTCTTCGCCAACTACTTCCTGCACACCTCTGACGTCACCTTCGACATGTCGAACAACCGCATGGATGTTCACCAGAACTACAGCGAGCCTTGGCGTGTCACCTTGATCGACACCGGCGAAGAAACCATGACCGGTGGCCGTTTGCGTCGTGCCAGCCGCTATCTGGAAGATCAGGAAGCGTTCTGCTTTACCTATGGCGACGGTGTTTCGGACCTCAATATTGGTGCGCTGGTGGATTTTCACCTGAGCAGCGGCAAGCTGGCGACGGTCACGGCGGTGCAGCCACCCGGACGTTACGGCGCGTTGGAGYGCGACGGTGATCTGGTGCGCGGCTTCACCGAGAAGCCTCGCGGTGATGGCGGCTGGATCAACGGCGGCTTCTTTGTCTTGTCGCCCAAAGTGCTGTCGCTGATCAAAGCCGACGAGACAGTTTGGGAATCCGAACCGCTGATGACGTTGGCGGCCGAGGGACAACTGAACGCGTTCCAGCACGACGGTTTCTGGCACCCGATGGACACCCTGCGTGACAAGAATCATCTGGAGCACCTGTGGCAGAGCGGGGAGGCCCCATGGAAGCAGTGGGACTGAGTTCGCAATTCTGGCGCGGCAAGCGGGTACTGGTCACCGGTCACACCGGTTTCAAAGGCAGTTGGTTGACGCTGTGGCTGCAAAGCCTGGGGGCTGAGGTCACAGGCTTTGCCCTGGACCCGTCCACCGAACCGAGTCTGTTCGAACTGGCGCACGTTGCTGAAGGCATCAACGATCAGCGTGGTGATTTGCGCGATCTGGCGGCCTTGCTGGAACTGATCGCCGAGGCTCAGCCAGAAATCGTCCTGCATCTGGCGGCGCAGCCGCTGGTGCGCGAAGGCTACCGCGATCCGCTCGGGACATACTCGAGCAACGTCATGGGCACGCTCAATCTGCTGGAAGCGATTCGTCAAATCGGCGGGGTGYGCGCGTGCGTGCTGGTGACCACCGACAAGGTCTACGCCAATCAGGAATGGCYGTGGCCCTATCGTGAAAACGAAGCCCTTGGTGGCCATGATCCTTACAGCAGCAGCAAGGCCTGTTGCGAATTGTTGGCGCAGTCTTACGCAGCCTCGTTTTTCCCGGCCGAACGGCATGCCGAACACGGTCTGGCACTGGCCACGGCGCGTGCCGGAAATGTGCTCGGTGGCGGCGATTTCGCCCCGGAACGTCTGATTCCCGATGTGCTCAAGGCGTGGTCGGCGAATGAGCCGGTGACCCTGCGTTATCCACAAGCCGTTCGCCCTTGGCAGCATGCACTGGAACCGCTGGCCGGTTACCTGCAACTGGCGGCGGGCTTGTATGAGCACGGTCCGCAATTCGCCGGTGCGTGGAACTTCGGACCGAGTGAAGGCGACATGTGCAGCGTCGGTGAAGTGGTCGAGCTGCTCTCCAGACGCTGGCCGCACGCGCGCGGTTTGCGCGTCGAACCGAGCGAGTTGCATGAGGCCGGCCTGTTGCGCCTGGACAGCAGTCGCGCCCGTCAGTTGTTGGCCTGGCAGCCGCGCTGGTCGCTGCAAGACTGTCTGACGCATACCCTGGATTGGCACCTGGCCTGGGAAAACGGCGACGACATGCGTTCCATCACGCTGCACCAGCTGAACCTGTATCGGGGGCTGCTGTGAGCGAATTTCGCATCAGTGCGTTGCCCCTCCAGGGCTTGTTCAGTGTTCAGCACAAACGCCATGAAGATCAGCGCGGGCACTTCGCCCGGCTGTTCTGCGAGGGCAGCCTGAGCACCTTTGGCGAGCCGTTCCATATTCGTCAGATCAACCAGTCCTGCACCCGCGAGCGCGGCAGCGTGCGCGGTTTGCATTATCAGAATGCCCAGGCCCCGGAAGCCAAACTGATCACCTGCCTGCGCGGTGAAGTCTGGGATGTTGCGGTCGACCTGCGACCGGATTCGGCGACCTTCTTGCAGTGGCACGCCGAGCACCTGCGCGCCGGTGATGGTCGCAGCCTGTTGATTCCCGCCGGCTTCGCCCATGGCTTTCAGACCTTGAGCGACGATGCCGAGCTGCTCTATTTGCACAGCGCCGATTACGCCCCGGATCACGAGGGCGGCCTGTCGGTGCTCGATCCGCGTCTGGCGATTGCCTGGCCCGAGCCTGTCAAAAATCTGTCGACCCGGGATGCTGCTCATCCCTGGCTGGATGACCAATTCCCTGGAGTGCGTCTATCGTTGCCTCGGCGTCGAGCCGACCCGCAGCACAGCACAGGCCGCGCGGGAAAAAGGCCTGGACATACGCGAGCTGTTCTTCGGTCGCGACAGCGCCTCGCAGTTGCTGAGCGAAGGCTGGGGCGCGGACCTGATGGCCGCCAACAATGTGCTGGCGCATGTGCCGGACATCAATGATTTCCTCAGCGGTTTCGCGACGCTGCTCAAGCCCACGGGCGTGGCGACGTTCGAGTTTCCGCAGTTGCTGACGCTGATGGCCGGGCAACAGTTCGACACCCTTTACCACGAGCACTATTCCTATCTGTCGCTGACTGCCGTGCAGCGTTTGTGCGAGCGCAATGGCCTGGAAGTTTTCGATGTCAGCGAGTTGCCGACCCATGGCGGCTCACTGCGGGTGTTCGTGCAGCGTGCCGAGGGTGTGCGCCGTGAAGTAACGCCTGCCGTGCAACAACAGTTGCAGGTCGAGCAGGCGGCCGGAGTCAAAACCGCTGCTTACTACACGACCCTGGCCCCGGCCGCGGAACAGATCAAACACGCACTGCTGCGTTTCCTCTTGCAGGCCAAGGCCGAGGGCAAACGCGTAGTCGGTTATGGCGCCGCCGCCAAAGGCAATACCTTGCTCAACTATGCCGGGGTCAAGCCAGACCTGCTGGCCTGGGTCGCGGATGCCAGTCCGCACAAGCAAGGCAAGTTCTTGCCGGGCAGTCGCATTCCGGTGGTGTCTCCCAAGCGGATTGAAATCGAGAAACCGGACTATGTCCTGGTGCTGCCATGGAACCTGCTGGACGAGATCACCCAGCAATACGCCGTTGTCCGCAGTTGGGGCGGGCGTTTTGTCGTTGCCATTCCGGAGTTGAGCTTCAGATGAGCCGAATTCACTACACCAAGCCCAGTGTGGGCGAGCTGGAAGCCAAGTACGTGCTGGATGCTGTGCAGCATGGCTGGGGCGAGCGTTGCTACGAATACATTACGCGTTTCGAGAAATCCTTCGCGCAGCACATGGGCGTGCCCTATGCCATCGCGACCTCCAGCTGTACTGGCGCCTTGCACATGGGCATGGCTGCACTGGGAATTGGCCCAGGCGATGAAGTGATTCTGGCCAACACTAACTGGATCGCCTCGGCGGCCCCTATCGATTACCTGGGCGCGACGCCGGTTTTTGTCGACGTGTTGCCGGACAGCTGGTGCCTGGACCCGGAGCAGGTTCGGCAAGCCATTACGCCGCGGACCAAAGCCATCGTGGCGGTGCATTTGTACGGCAACCTGTGCGATCTGGACGCGCTGCTTGCGATCGGTCGCGAGCACGGGATTGCGGTCATCGAAGACGCTGCCGAAGCCATCGGCTCGCAATGGCGTGGTAAAGCTGCGGGGTCGTTGGGGGCCTTCGGCGCCTTCTCCTTTCATGGCACCAAGACCATGACCACCGGGGAAGGCGGGATTTTCGTGACCTCGGACAAGGCGCTGTACGAGCGGGTGCTGACACTCTCCAACCACGGTCGGGTCAGTGGCAGCACGCGTCAATTCTGGCCGGATTTCATCGGCTTCAAATACAAGATGAGCAATCTGCAGGCTGCCATCGGTTGTGCCCAGATCGAACGGGTCGATGAGCTGATTGCCCGCAAGCGCGCGATCTTCGACCGGTATGCCCAGGGACTGCTGGATATCCCGTTGTTGTCCATGAACCCGCAACCGGAGCATTCCAGGAACGGTTACTGGATGCCCACCGTGGTATTCCAGGAAAGCACCGGAATTACCCGTGAACTGTTGATCGAAGCCTTTCAAGCGGCGGATATCGATGCGCGGGTATTTTTCTGGCCATTGTCGGCGCTGCCGATGTTTGCCGATAAGCCGGTGCACACGCCGATGGCTTTCTCGCTATCGGAACGGGCGATCAATCTGCCGAGCTACCACGACATGACCGACGCCGATCAACAGCGGGTGATCGAGGTGATTCGCACGGTCTGCCAGCAAAGGAATGTGCTGTGAAGGTCTACCTGTTGGGCGCGGCAAACCCTGAAGCCGTGCGAATGATTGGCTCCGTCAAACGTGCCAACCCTGCCATGGAGTTTGCCTTTCTCGACAACGATGCAGCCAAGCACGGCACGCTGTTTCATGGCGTGCCGGTGATCGGTGGCGTAGCGCGTGTGGCCGACTTGAAAGGCCCCGACACGCACTTCGTGAACCTGATCACCCGCGACACCAAAACCCGTTACGAGACCACCCGGCAAATCATCGAGGCCGGCGGAACACTGGGCAACTTCCTGCACCCCGGCATCGATCTGAGCATGACGCGCATGGGCACCGGCAACTACCTCCAGGAAGGCGTGATCATTCAGGCCGAAGTGTCCCTGGGCGATAACAGCAGCATCAGCTACGGCAGCCTGGTCGGGCACGAAGGCCGGATCGGGCACAGCGTATTCATGGCGCCCGGCGTAGCCATCGCCGGCTGCGTCGAAGTGGGTGACGGCGCTTTCATCGGCACCAACGCCACCATTCTGCCGCGTTTGCGCATTGGTCGCTGGGCAACGGTCGGCGCCGGCGCCGTGGTCACCCGGAACGTTCCCGACTATGCAGTCGTCGTCGGCAATCCCGCACGAATTATCAAGACTCAGGCTGTCCCTTATCAGGACGGTCGGGTTTTCAACTAACAACACCCCGTATCGGAGCGTTTGCATGAATCCTCATGAGCAGTTTCGCGAAGAAGTAAGCCAGAACATCGAAGGTTTGCAGCAGGACAAAAAACTTCAGTCCGAGTCGCTGGACTGGGTCGGTGTCACGGCCAAGCACAAATACACCTACAACTTCAGCTGGATGGGCCGGCCGATCATTCAGTTTCCCCAGGACATGGTTGCCATGCAGGAAATCATCTGGGACCTGCGCCCGGATGTGATCGTCGAAACGGGCATCGCCCACGGCGGCTCCCTGGTGTTTTACGCCTCGATGCTGGAACTGATCGGCCACGGCGAAGTGCTAGGTGTGGACATCGACATTCGTCAACACAACCGCGAAGCCATTGAAGCCCACCCGATGGCGCGCCGGATCAGCATGATCCAGGGGTCGAGCATCGATCCGGCCATCGTTGAAGAAGTGCGTGCACGGGTGGCTGGCAAGAAAGTGCTGGTGGTTCTGGACTCCAACCACACCCACGAACATGTGCTCGAAGAGTTGCGCCTGTATGCGCCGCTGGTGTCGGTCGGCAGCTACTGCGTGGTGATGGACACCGTGGTCGAGGACATGCCGGAAGATGCCTTCCCGGATCGTCCGTGGGGCAAGGGCGACAACCCGAAAACTGCGGTCTGGGCCTACCTGGAAGAAAACCGCGACTTTGAAATCGATGCGCGGATTCACAGCAAGCTGCTGATCACCGTGGCGCCGGACGGCTATCTGCGTCGGGTTCGTTAAGCAACGACATCATTGTTGAGTTCATCGGGCGATACGCCGGTTGTGGGGAGAAATTATGCAAGGCAAGTGCGGTTCTGAAAGCGGGTTACCATTGAACGAGTTGTTGACGGTGGTACTCATCACCCACAACCGACCGGCCTTTGCGCGCCGGGCGGTGAAGTTCTACAGCACCTTGCCTTGCAGGATTCTGGTGCTGGACTCTTCGACMCAGGCCACCGATGGCATCGACGGCGTGTACCCCTCGGTCGACTATCAGCACCTGCCGCAATACGGTTACTGGGGCATTCGGGCCAAGCTCGACTACGGCGTACAGCAAGTCACCACGCCGTACATGGTGTTTGCCGCCGACGATGACTTCATCGTGCATGACGCCCTCGACGCTTCGGTATCGTTCCTGGAAGAAAATCCGGATTACGGCATGTGCCATGGCTATTGCCTGATGTACCTGACCCTGGCCAACAGCGTGAGCTACTACCGCCGGGACAAGAAGGTCTGTGAAGACTACTCGTCCGAGCGTGCGCAGGACCGGGTCATCGATTTCATGCACCAGTACATCCCGCCGTTCTATGCGGTTCACCGCACCGAGCTGTTGCGTGACTGGTACGCGCTCATGCCAGAGAACACCATCTTCGAATGGCAGGAAATCGGCCATGCGTACTACATGCTGGCCATGGCCAAGGCGCGCATTCTGCCGATCCCGTATGTGGTGCGAGAGGTCAATTACCTTGAGTCGGAGCACAACACCGAGATCTACAGCACCCTGACTCTCGCCGATGCCAAGTCGGTAGCGGATCGTGAAGCGTTCGCCCAATTGCTGGCGACGTTGCCGAGTAGCCGCACCGGTCTTGACGCGGAGCAGGCCAGGCAGTTGGCACTGGACAGCTTCGAGGCGCTGGCCGACAGCCTGCGCAACCGTCGGGCGTTGACTGCCGAGCCGATTTTCGAATCGCGCTGGAACAATGTGCAGAAGGGGCCAGACCGCCAATTCGGGCTTTTGCAATATGTCGAAATGCCTTTCTACAATCAAAAGTTCTTCGACCTGTTGAGCCAGTTCGAATTTCTGCTTCACGCCATGCCGGCCGGCCGCGTTCAGCTTCAGGGGCTCGAAGGTATCTGGACGATGCAGGCTGATATGATGCGGCCCCGCAACAACGACACCCCTGAAAGCGTTATCGAGCGACTGGGGCACGCGTACGGCAGCAACCCGTTCAACCGTCAGGTGGTCAAGCGCCTGGCGCAGCAGTTGGAGCTTCTGGGCGAAGCGGACGACGCGCGGGACATGTTTGCCTGGGCCGAGCGCCTGGACGCGGTGACGACCCAGGGCAACGACGAGGTGTTCGGTGCCATGCGCTCCGGCCGCCTGCTCAAGTGGCTGGCGGCGCGTAGTCCGGACGCTGACGAAGTGGCGGCGACGTCACGTTATCTGACCGCCCACAACGGCGGTCCACAGTTTGGCATTCTGGTGCTGGACCTCGACAACGACGCGGCCAAGCTGCAGATCACCCTCGACAGTTTGCTGGAAGGTCATAACCACGCCTTCAAGATCGTGGTGTTCACCACCGGTGAGCCGCTGGCGGCAACGACGGTGCACAACACGCTGCATTTCGTTCGCGTAACCCCGGCCAACCATGTCGACAAGCTCAATCAGATCGCGCGTCAATCGCCGTGCGACTGGTTGTTGCTGACCGAGGCCGGTGATGAGTTCACCGTCGGCGGTCTGCTGCGCGCCGGTCTGGAATTGCACGCCGCGCCCGACTGCCGAGCGGTTGCAGCGGACGAGATCCAGCGTGACACCTCTGGTGCGCTGATCGATGTGTTCCGCCCAGGTTTCAACCTTGATTTGCTGCAAAGCCTGCCAGCATTGATGGCCCGGCACTGGCTGATCCGCAGGGATGTGCTGTTGGAGGCGGGCGGTTACCAGGCCGACTTCAGCAAGGCGCTGGAGTTCGACCTGCTGCTGCGCATCATCGAGCAGGGCGGCCTGGCCTGGCTGGCTCATCTGGACGAACCGTTGCTGATCGCCCGGGCACCGGTGCTGGAAGAAAATGCCCACGAACGTCAGGCGTTGATCCGTCACCTTGCGACCCGTGGCTACAAGGCGCAAATCAGCTCCGCCGAACCCGGTACCTATCAAATTGATTACCGTCATACCGAGCGTCCGCTGGTGTCGATCATCGTGGCTAGCCAGGACAACCTGGCACAGCTGCAACGTTGCCTGACCGGCATTGTGCAACGAACCCGCTACACCCGTTACGAAGTGCTGATCGCCGATAACGCGAGCCAGTCACCGGACATCCTGCAATGGCTGGACGGCCTCGGGCAGCCGGGCGACAAGGTTCAAGTCCTGCGGGCGCACGAGCGTCTCAGCCTGTCGGCGTTGTACAACGAGGCCAGTCAGAAGGCCCAGGGTGAATACCTGGTGCTACTGGCGGCGGACAGTGAAGTGGTCAACCCGAACTGGCTCGAATCCCTGCTCAACCAGGCCCAGCGACCGGAAGTCGGGGTGGTTGGCGCCAAACTGCTGGATCACGACGGCAAGGTGACTCAGGCCGGGCTGATTCTGGGCATGAACGATGGCGTCGGTTCGGCGTTCGTTGGCGAGTCCAAGGATGCCAAAGGCTATATGAACCGTCTGGTGCTGGAGCAGAACTATTCGGCCGTTTCGGCCGTATGCCTGATGATCCGCAAAGCGCTGTTCGACGAGGTTGGCGGGCTGGACGAACAGGCATTTGCCAACGCCTACGGCGATGTCGACCTGTGCCTCAAGGCTGGTCAGGCCGGCTATCTGGTGGTGTGGACACCGCAAGTGCAGGTTATCCATCCTGGCACCTTGCCCGATGCACCGCAGGCGCTTGCGGCCTTGCGCGAAAAATGGGCCGGGCCGTTCCAGCACGATCTGGCGTACAACAAGAACCTCGCCCTGACCGGCAAGGGTTTCACCCTTGGCAATCCGACCAGCGTGGATTGGGCGCGGTTGCTGGTTTAAGTCTGGCGTAACGGTAGCGGGGCACTACACATGTTCAATGGCAAATTGATTTCCAGCCCGGGCAGCCGTCGGGGATGTCTGGATGGGGTATGGATGATCGGGTTCCGGTCATGCTGACCTATCAGATTCCTTATGGTTGCCAGAGTATCGAACAAGCGGATATCGATGCAGTGGTGCAAGTGCTTCAATCGCCCTGGTTGACCCAGGGCCCAACCATTGCGCGTTTCGAGAGCGCGATGGCCGAGCATTGCCAGGCGGATTTTGCGGTGGCCGTGTGCAATGCCACGGCGGCGTTGCACATTGCCTGCCTGGCGGCAGGGTTAGGGCCGGGGGATCGGTTATGGACCAGTCCGAATACCTTCGTCGCGTCCGCTAACTGTGGGCGCTACTGCGGCGCCGAGGTGGACTTTGTCGACATCGATCCGTTGACCTTGAACCTCGACGCCCGGTTGCTGGCAGCGAAACTTGAAGTTGCCGAGGCCGCTGGGAAGTTGCCCAAGGTTGTCGTGGCGGTGGCCTTTGCCGGTCAAAGCTGTGACATGCGCACCTTGGCCGCGCTGGCTGAGCGTTACGGCTTTATCTTGATTGAAGATGCTTCCCATGCGGTGGGTGCGTCCTATCTCGGGCGGCCGGTGGGCTGTGGCGAGTTTGCGGCAATGACGATTTTCAGCTTTCATCCGGTGAAGATCATCACCACGGCCGAAGGCGGGATGGTTTTGACCAATCGACCGGAGTTGGCCGAGCACCTGCGGCGCCTGCGCAGTCATGGGATCACCGGCGATCCGGCACAGATGGACGTGCCTGATCACGGGTTGTGGTATTACCAGCAACTGGAACTCGGCTTCAATTACCGGATGACCGACCTGCACGCGGCATTGGGGTTGTCACAGATGGCCAGGCTTGACAGCTTCGTCGCCAAGCGACGTCAATTGGCCGCCCGTTATGATCGTTTGCTGGCGGATTTGCCGCTGGTATTGCCGGTCGCCCAGGCTGGCGCGCAATCGGCGTGGCATCTGTACGTGGTGCGTTTGCGGCTTGACGAGATCAGCGTCACGCAACGCGAAGTATTCGATACGCTGAGGGCTGCCGGGATCGGTGTAAACCTGCACTATATCCCCGTGCACCTGCAGCCGTATTACCGCAAGTTGGGCTTTGAAGACGGTGATTTCCCAGAAGCCGAACGTTATTTCAGTGAGGCAGTCAGCTTGCCACTGTTCCCGCTTCTGAGCGATGAGCAGCAGGACTATGTGGTTGAACAACTTCGAAGTGTCGTCGGTTAAACGACGTTCCGTGACCCGATGACGAGTGAGAAACATGCGTGAGTTAAGCGAGCAAGAAGTTTTCTGGCAGGGCGAGTTTGGCGATGAGTATGTGGCTCGCAACCAGGGACAGGCATTGATCGCTGCCAACCTGGCGTTGTTTTCCAAGGCGCTGGCGAGAACCACGCGCCTTGACAGTCTGCTGGAGTTGGGCACCAATACCGGCAACAACCTGCGCGCCTTGCATCAGCTGTTGCCTGGCTGTGCCTTGCAGGGCGTCGAGATCAACGCCAAGGCCTGCGAGCAGGTGCGGGCCCTGGGAATTGCGGAAGTCTGGCAGGGGTCGCTGTTTGACTTTCCTCGCGAGCGGTCTTTCGAGTTGACCTTGAGCAAAGGCGTGTTGATTCATCTGGCGCCGGAGTTATTGCCGGCGGCCTATGCACAGCTCTATGAGCTGAGCCGACGGTATATCCTGATTGCCGAGTATTACAACCCGGTACCGGTAGAGGTGTCGTATCGCGGCAACAGCGGCAAGTTGTTCAAACGCGATTTTGCCGGTGAAATGCTTGATCGCTATGATGACTTGCAACTGCTGGATTACGGGTTTGGTTACCACCGCGACCCGCAATTCCCGGTGGACGACATCACCTGGTTTCTTCTGGAAAAACGCCGTTGAGCAACGTCGCCATCATCCCGGCCCGCGGTGGCAGCAAACGCATACCGCGCAAGAACCTCAAGCTGTTCGACGGCGTGCCGATGATCGTCCGTTCGATTAAAACTGCTCTCGATTCGGGGTTGTTCGCCCAGGTGGTGGTCAGCACTGACGATGATGAAATCGCCGACCTGGCCCGCGCCAGTGGTGCGCAGGTGCCGTTCATGCGTCCGGCAACCCTGGCCGATGATTTCACCGGCACGGCGGCGGTGATTGTCCATGCACTGGAAGAATTGCATCGACAGGGCCGCAACTTTGATTACGCCTGTTGTATTTACGCCACCGCGCCACTGCTGCAAACGCGGTTTTTGCAACAGGGTTTGCAGCAACTGGAACTGCACCCGGACAAGTCGTTCGCGTTCTCGGTGTGCGACTTCGGTTTCCCGGTGCAGCGTGCCCTGACCCTTGACGATCAGGGCGCCTTGAGTGCGCTGTATCCGGAATTCCGTAACACGCGTTCCCAGGATTTGCCGCCGGCCTATCAGGACGCCGGGCAGTTCTATTGGGGGCGCAGCAGTGCCTGGTTGCGCGGCGATGTGTTGTATTCAACCCGGAGCCTGCCGGTGATCCTGCCGCGCTATCTGGTGCAGGACATCGACACCCTCGAAGACTGGAAGCGCGCCGAGTACTTGTACACTGCACTGAAGGCTGGCGGTGAATTGCAATGAGAGTGCTGATCCGCGCCGATGCCTCTCCGACCATTGGCAGCGGCCACATCGCCCGCTGCCTGACCTTGGCCAGAGCCTTGCGCCGGATGCGAGTGCACGTGGCATTCGCCTGTCGCCGGTTGCCGGGGCATCGGCTCGACAGTCTTGCCGCTGAAGGCTTTGAAACTTTCGCGCTGCCGGAGCGCTATCCCGACGAAGACCCGCAGCAAGCCATCGAGAGCATGCTGCCGTGGCAGGCGGACATTGCCGCGCTGGGGCAAGCTCTGGAGCAGCAGGCGGCGTTCGACTGGATCATTGCCGACCATTACGGCCTCGATCACCACTGGCAGACCGCCGCCCGTCGCTGGGCACCACGGATCGGTGCAGTGGATGATCTGGCGACGCGCACCTACAGTGTCGATCTGCTGCTCAACCAGAATCTTTCCGGCACGCCAGAGGCCTATGCCTCGCTGCTTGCCCCCGGATGCCAGACGTTGCTGGGTCCGCGCTTCGCAATGTTGCGCGATGAATTCTGCTGCCCGGCGATTGAAATCAAGCCCCGGGCCAAACGCGTATTGGTGAACTTCGGAGGCTTCGATGCGGCGAAGCAGACTCACCATGCAATGCTCGCGTTGAGCGATTTCCCTGAGCTGGAAGTCGATTTCGTCGCCGGTGCCGACAACCCGGCGTGGGAGCAGATGCAGGCGCTGGCGGCCAGTCGCCCGAACTGGCGTCTACAGCGTTTTGTCAGCGACTTTTACCGGCTGATGACCGAAGCCGACCTGTTTATCGGTGCCGGTGGTGGCACCAGTTGGGAACGGGCGGCCATGGGGCTACCGACGATTTGTATTGCGGTGTCGAATAATCAACAGGCCAATGGCGAGGTCATGGCGACTTCGGGCGCCCATGTGTTCCTGGGTACGCGAGAGCAGGTCAGTGTCGAGCAGCTGCGCCAGGCCATCGGTTTTGTCGCAGGCAATCGGGGCCTGCGTCAGAGTCTGGCCGAACACTCACGGCGATTGGTCGATGGCCGAGGTGCACAGCGGGTCGCGGCAGCGCTGGTCGGTGCGGTGCTGCCGGTGCGCAAGGCGACGCAAAATGATGCGCGCCTGTTGTTTGACGGACGTAATGCCGAGGCGGTACGGCGCTGGTCGCTGGACAACCGCAGCATCGACTGGCAAGCACACCAGGCCTGGCTGGCGGCGAGTTTGAGCAATGAGCAGCGCTTGCTGTTGATTGCCGAGGCCGGTGATGGCCCGGTTGGCGTGTTGCGCTATGACCTTGAAGGGGGGAGCGCCGAAGTCTCGATTTATTTGTTCGAAGGCCGCTTCGGTCTGGGCTGGGGCAGGGCGCTGCTGGCCCGCGGCGAAGCCTTCGTGACGGCCCATTGGCCGCAAGTAGGCGCCATCACCGCACAGGTGTTGCCTGCCAACCGGCCGTCGCTGAGCCTGTTTCGCGAAGCAGGATTTACCCAGAGCGCTTGCGTGTTCACGCGCGTATTGAAGGAACACTGACATGACTAGCTTCAAGATTGGCGACCGCATGATCGGTGCCGATGCGCCGCCATTCATCATCGCCGAGATGAGCGGCAACCATAATCAGTCGCTGGAAGTCGCATTGCAGATCGTCGAAGCGGCGGCCAAGGCCGGTGCGCATGCCTTGAAATTGCAAACCTACACCGCCGATACCATGACCCTGGACCTGGATGAAGGTGAGTTTTTCATCAAGGACCCCAACAGCCTGTGGGCCGGCACTTCGCTGTATGCGCTGTATGAGAAGGCGCAAACGCCGTGGGAATGGCATGCACCGATCTTTGCCCGAGCCAAAGAGTTGGGCATGTTGGCATTTTCGACGCCGTTCGATGACACCGCCGTGGACTTTCTCGAAAGTCTCGACGTGCCAGCCTACAAGATCGCCAGTTTCGAGAACACCGATCTGCCCCTGATACGTCGGGTCGCCGCCACTGGCAAGCCGCTGATTATTTCTACCGGCATGGCCAGCATCGCCGAGCTGGATGAAACGGTGCGTGCGGCACGTGCGGCCGGCTGCAAGGACCTGGTGTTGCTCAAATGCACCAGCACCTACCCGGCCACGCCTGCCAACAGCAATGTGCGAACCATCCCGCACCTGCGCGAGCTGTTCGGTTGCGAAGTGGGGCTGTCCGATCATTCTATGGGCGTCGGTGTCTCGGTGGCGGCCGTGGCCCTTGGGGCGACGGTGGTGGAAAAACACTTCACCCTGGACCGGGCTGCCGGAGGCGTCGACGCGAGTTTCTCGCTGGAACCGGCCGAACTGGCCAGCCTGGTGGTCGAGACCGAGCGCGCCTGGCAGGCCATGGGCCAGGTGCATTATGGCGTCACGGAGGCCGAGCAGAAGTCGCTGGTGTATCGTCGTTCGCTGTACGTTGCCCAGGACATGGCCGCCGGTGAAGTGTTCACGTCAGAGAATCTGCGAGCCATTCGCCCGGGGCTGGGGCTGGCCCCCAAACACGCTGAAAGCATTATCGGACGACGTGCACGCGGGCCTTTAAAGCGCGGCACAGCGCTGACCTGGTCGCTGATCGAATGAGCGCTTGTGTGGCTGATTGCGGAAAATAGCGTGACCTGCGAGTCATAACGGGCATCTTCACTGTATTGTATTGATCGGAAAGATGGCGCCTGGCCGGTAACCGGCTCAGTGATAGCCCTTTAGGCTTTCCGTGGTTGCCCGTTGCGGGCAACGCAAAATCTATGTGTCGGCGCCCCTCGATTCGTGCGAACGGGGGTATTCAGCTGTTTATTATTGGGAAGCCGTAATGATTGGCATAAAGAGCATTGCGAGCTACGTACCTGTAGCCGGCGTGGACAATTACGCACAAGGTGCAAAATTCGAAAAGGATGAGGAATTCATCCTGGGCAAGATCGGTTCCGCTTTCCTGCCGCGTAAAGACGTCGGGCAGGAAACTTCGGACCTGTGTGTCGAAGCGGTCAATACGTTGTTTGCCAACAACCCTGAACTCAAGCGCGAATCGATCGATGTGCTGATCGTCGTCACCCAGAACGGCGACGAAGAAGGTCTGCCGCACACCGCAGCGATCGTTCAGGACAAGCTCGGCCTGCCCACCACCGTTGCCGCTTTCGATATCT
Organism: Pseudomonas sp. 05T35; assembly: GCF_056396605.1. Classification (NCBI taxonomy): domain Bacteria; kingdom Pseudomonadati; phylum Pseudomonadota; class Gammaproteobacteria; order Pseudomonadales; family Pseudomonadaceae; genus Pseudomonas; species Pseudomonas sp. 05T35. The sequence continues at coordinate 955 of NZ_JBFTLU010000076.1, read as the reverse complement.
CCCTGGGCTGCTCCGGCTACGTGTACGGCATCTACGCGATCAAGGGCTTCATGGAAGCCGCGGGCCTGAAGAACGGCCTGTTGGTGACCGCCGACCCTTACTCGAAGATCGTCGACCCCGAAGACCGCAATACCACCATGCTGTTCGGTGATGCCGCCACCGCGACCTGGATGGGCGAAGATGCTGCGTGGCAGTTGGGCAAGGCCAAGTTCGGCACCGACGGTTCTGGTGCACCGCACTTGAAAGTCACTGACGGGGTGTTCTTCATGAACGGTCGTCAAGTGTTCAACTTTGCCTTGCTGAAAGTCCCGGCGCATTTGCACGAGTTGCTCGACGAGTCCGGTCTGCACGCCGACGATATCGATGCGTTCTGCATCCACCAGGGCAGTGCGGCGATTGTTGACGCCGTGGCGCGGCGTTTTGAAGGTGATCCGGAGAAATTCATCAAGGACATGGTCGAGACCGGTAATACCGTGTCGTCGAGCATTCCGTTGCTGCTGGAAAAACACGTACTCGACGCCAAATGGAAGCGCGTAGCGCTGAGCGGTTTTGGTGTAGGGCTCTCGTGGGGTTCGGCAATTATTTATCGCCCATGAACTAGAACCTGTGGCATAAAAAATAGCGTTCAAGGTGTAACCTTGAACGCTATTTTTTTGCCTGAATGAATATCGAGGCCGCATGAGCGACAGCGTTGAAGACAATTTCCAGGTAATAGAGCGTCGCTGGCCGGCGCTGCATGTACGGTTGATGACTGAAGACAGCGCGGCGGTTCAGGCTGAGCTGGTGGAGGGATTGGGCTCGACCCTGAGCATTGCCGGCATCCAGCTGACCAGTCGCCATGACCGTACGCGCGAGGCTCGGCTGCAAGCGGCCAGCCTGCCGCCGGCGAGCCCTGTGGTGCATGTCTACGGCACGGGGCTGGGTGACTTGCCATGTGTATTGCTTGAAAGTACCG
>NZ_JBFTLU010000075.1:0-25501 GCF_056396605.1 Pseudomonas sp. 05T35 | reverse complement strand
TGCGCAGGTTGCGGCTGATCAGCTCGATGGCTTTCAGCGCACAGGCGTCGGTGATCGGGTTGGCGGCCGTTGAAACGTAGGCTTCGATGGCGTGGGTCAAGGCGTCCATGCCGGTCGCTGCAGTCAGGCCCTTGGGCATGGCCGCCATCAGCGCCGGGTCGTTGACCGATAGCAGCGGCGTGACGTTGCGGTCGACGATGGCCATTTTCACGTGACGCGATTCGTCGGTGATGATGCAGAAACGGGTCATCTCGCTGGCAGTACCGGCGGTGGTGTTGATCGCGATCAGTGGCAATTGCGGCTTGGCTGATTGGTCGACGCCTTCGTAATCGGCGATCTTGCCGCCGTTGGTGGCGCACAACGCGATGCCTTTGGCGCAATCGTGGGGCGAGCCGCCGCCCAGGGAAACCACGCAATCACACTGGCTACGCTGGAGCAGCTCCAGGCCGCTTTCGACGTTGGCGATGCTCGGGTTCGGTTTGGCGCCGTCGAAAATCACCGAGTCGATGTCCTGCATCGCCAGTTTTTCAGCGATCAACCCTGCCACACCAGCCTTGGCCAATCCTGCGTCCGTCACGATCAAGGCCTTGCGAAAACCATAGTTGCGAATGGCGTTCATGGCTTCGTCGAGGCAACCGGTGCCCATGATGTTCACGGCAGGAATGAAAAACGTGCTGGTCATGACCAATCCTCTTCGATAGGGCCGAACCGGCAACCCCGATTCAGCGGAGGCCCAGAGGATCGACCTATCCGTTACCGCGCATCTTGATCTGGCTCAACACCCGGTCGTGATAAAGTCTGCGCCCTGCACTCCACCCGTTTGAGATGACCGACGCAATGACCGATTTCCAGGAATTTGATGCCCGACTAGAAGACTGGAATGCGTTGCGCGCAACCACCCCGTTCAGCGGCCTGCTGGTGGGCAACGGCGCCAGCCGCGCGGTGTGGGATGATTTTGGTTACGACTCGCTGTTCGAGAACGYCCGCACGGTCGAAGAAAAGCCGTTGAGCCAATCCGAGCTGAGCGTGTTCGACGCGATGCAAACTCGCAGTTTCGAGCAAGTGCTGAGTGCACTGAAAACCACCAGCCGGGTCAACAAGGCCCTGGCCGTGAGCTCCGCCGCACCGCGCAATCGCTACTACGCGATCAAGGAAGCGCTGATCAACACCGTGCACGCGGTGCACATCCCGTGGCGCCTGGTGCAGGCCTCAAGCCTGGCAGCGATCAATCAGGAATTGAGCACCTATCCGACGGTGTTCACCACCAACTACGACCTGCTCAATTACTGGGCGATCCAGCACCAACCCGATGCCATCAGTGACCTGTTTCACGGTACCGAACCAAGCTTCGACCTGAGCGCCAGCAGCGCGGATAAAACCCGCCTGCTCTACCTGCACGGCGGCTTGCATCTGGTGCGCAATCAGGACGGCACCGCACGCAAACTGACCTCGACCGAAGGCACGCTGCTGGGCAGTTTTGCGATCAACAACACCATCAAGACGCTGGACGACGTGCCACTGTTCGTCAGCGAAGGCAGCTCTGAAGACAAGCTCAAGACCATCCGCAGTTCGGATTATCTGTCGTTCTGCTATGACCAGTTACTCAAGCAAAGCGATGCGCTGTGCATCGTCGGCCACAGTCTGGGCAAGCAGGACGCTCACATCGTTCATGCGCTGCGCCAGGCGAAACCGAAGACCGTTGCGGTCTCGATTTACCCACGCAGCGCGGCGTTCATCCAGAGCCAGAAGCGGCATTACGCGAAGGTGTTTGAAGGGACCGGTGTGGCGCTGAGGTTTTTTGATTCCAAAAGCCATGCGTTGGGTAGCCCGAAGTTATCGGTTCCAGTCGAGGTCTAGTGGCGCCGGGATCGACGCCATCGCGAGCAGGCTCGCTCCCACAATTGATCTGCGACGTCCCCCCTGTGGGAGCGAGCCTGCTCGCGATGCTTTTGCTGTCGACTCACTCCTCTGCGCTATGCACCACCACCAGCAACTGTGCCTGCACCTCGCCTACCGAGCGCAGGCGATGYGGTTTTTGCGCGTTGAAGTGCAGCGCATCACCCCGGTTCAGAATCACCCGTTCGCTCATGAAGTCGACTTCGACCTGGCCTTCATGGACGAACAGGAACTCCTCGCCCATGTGCTCCTTGAAGGTCTTGTCGCTGAACTCTTTGGGCGGATAGATGATGAACGGCAGCAGGCTGCGCTCGCTGACCTGATGGGCCAGCACCGCGTAACCCGGAGCCTGGTCATTGGCCGCCAGCGACTGGCGCTCTTCGGCACGCACCAGGCTGTAGCTGTCGAGGCTGATGGTGTCCTCGGAGAACAATTCCTCGACCTTGACGTTCAGCGCCTTGGCCAGTTTCAGCGCCGCAGCGATGGACGGGGTGTTCAGCCCGCGCTCGACTTTCGACAGATAACTCTTGGTCATGCCGGATTTTTCGGCCAAGGCCTCCAGCGTAACGCCGAGTTTTTTTCGCAGTAATTTCAAACGGATAGACATGTGGAGCGATTAATCCATCAAGGAGGCAACGATTAGCCCTTGCCAATGACACAAAGTGTCATATAGCCTCTTAAGTGTCATTTGTGTTCACCCAACGACTTTGCGAGCAGCGGGAAAACACATCCGACGTCCATTGATCACTGCAAAGGACACCCGATATGGCCAAGACATTAGCACTACCCAAGGACCAACTCATCAAGCAGGCGCTTTCGCAGATGCAAAGCACGCTGGCGGATAATACGTGGACCGACCGGCAAAAGCTGGCCCTGACCTGCCGCATTCTGTTCGAGAACGGTCACGACTCCGGCCTGGCCGGGCAAATCACCGCCCGTGGCCCGCAGCCCGGCACCTATTACACCCAACAACTGGGCCTGGGTTTCGACGAGATCACTGCGAGCAACCTGCTGCTGGTCAACGAAGACCTGGAGGTGCTGGAAGGTCACGGCATGCCCAACCCGGCCAACCGCTTCCACAGCTGGGTGTACCGCGCCCGCCCGGATGTGAACTGCATCATTCACACGCACCCGATGCACATCGCGGCGTTGTCGATGCTCGAAGTGCCGCTGGAAATCTCGCACATGGACCTCTGCCCGCTCTATGAAGACTGCGCCTTTCTCGAAGCCTGGCCGGGTGTGCCAGTGGGCAACGAAGAAGGTGAAATCATCGCCGGGGCCCTGGGCGACAAGCGTGCGATTGTGCTTTCCCACCATGGCCAGCTGTCGACCGGAAGGACTATCGAGGAAGCCTGTGTCATCGCGCAGTTGATCGAACGCGCGGCCAAATTGCAGCTGCTGGCGATGTCGGCCGGCGAGCTTAAACCGATTCAGCCGGCGCTCGGCCGCGAAGCCCATGACTGGATTTCCAGACCCAAACGCCACGGTGCCGCCTTCAACTACTACGCTCGGCAGAACCTGCGTCAACACGCCGATTGCCTGAACTGAATCCATCCCATTGCTTAAACGGAGAGACGCCATGTCTACCCCTTCTATTCACGGCATCATCGGCTACACCATCACCCCGTTCACCGCTAATGGCGAAGGCATCGATCTGGATACGCTGGGTCGCTCCATCGACCGTTTGATCGACGGCGGCGTACACGCCATCGCCCCGTTGGGCAGCACCGGCGAAGGTGCGTACCTGAGCGATGCGGAGTGGGACCAGGTCAGCGAGTTCAGCATCAAGCATGTGGCCAGGCGTGTGCCAACCATCGTCAGCGTCTCCGACCTGACCACCGCCAAATCCGTGCGCCGCGCACGTTTCGCCGAGGCACAGGGCGCCGACGCGGTGATGGTCTTGCCGACGTCCTACTGGAAACTCAGCGAAGCCGAGATCCTCGCCCACTACCGTGCCATCGGCGAGAGCGTCGGTGTGCCGATCATGCTCTACAACAACCCGGCCACCAGCGGTACCGACATGTCGGTGGAGCTGATCCTGCGGATTTTCAATGCCGTGGAAAACGTGACCATGGTCAAGGAGAGCACCGGCGATATCCAGCGCATGCACAAACTGCAATGGCTCGGCGAAGGTCAGGTGCCCTTCTACAACGGCTGCAACCCGCTGGCGCTGGAGGCGTTCGCGGCGGGCGCCAAAGGCTGGTGCACGGCAGCGCCGAACCTGATCCCGCAGTTGAACGGCGCGCTGTATCAAGCGGTGTTGGCCAATGACTTGGGCACGGCCCGGGAGTTGTTCTATCGCMAGTTGCCGCTGCTGGACTTCATCCTCAAGGGCGGTTTGCCCGCGACCATCAAGGCCGGTCTGCGCATGACCGGGCTGGAAGCTGGCGATCCGCGTCTGCCGGTGTTCCCGCTGGGTGAAGCCGCTCGCAGCCAACTGCAAGAGATGTTGACCGAATTACGCTGATTTCCAGACGCATACATAACCATTGTGGGAGCGAGCCTGCTCGCGATGAGGCCATAACATTCAACATCTATGTTGACTGTTATATCGCCATCGCGAGCAGGCTCGCTCCCACATTGGATCTTCGGTGCATTCAAAACACCGGCAACGTTTTGTCCTTGATCACCTTGGTCGGCCCGTTGGCCTTGACGCTGGCGATGCCTTTTTCCAGTGCCGCGTCGGAAGAATAGGCCTCGCTGCTGCCGATGATCTGATGATTGGTAGCAGTGAGATTGAAGTAAGGATGGCCATCCTTGGTGGACTTTTTCTCGTAGCGTTCATCCAGTGGGCTATTGGCCTGAACCGAGGCGATGCCGTCATCGGCGGCGCTGCGCGTGGTGTACAGCTCGCTGGTGAGAATGGTCTCGGCGTTGGCCGCTTTCAGCACAAAGCGAAACTGGCCAGTGATGCTTTTGCTCAACTCGTACCATCCAGACATGCTCGTTCTCCTTGGCGATTGAAGGGGTTCGCGCTTCAGAGTAAAGACCACGCCCCCCTACTTCACCACCGCGCGCACCACCGACAACTCCGGCGTCGTCACCCGGCGCTGGCTCAGGTAACGCGTGCAGCTGACCCGCAGAAACGAGGCGAAGTTCACCACTTCGCCCCGGTAGTCCATCACCTCTTCATAGAGCTTGGCGATCAACTGGTTGGTGGTCATGCCATCGACTTCAGCAATCTCGCTGAGGATGTCCCAGAACTGGTTCTCCAGCCGCAGCGTGGTCACCACCCCGCAGATGCGCAGCGAGCGCGAGCGTGACTCGTACAGGATCGGGTCGGCTTTGACGTACAGCTCGCACATGCGCAGGCCTCCGCTTACAAAGTGATTTTGGTGCCCAGCAGACCGAGGAAACCGGCCAGCCAGCTCGGGTGCGCCGGCCAGGCTGGAGCCGTCGCCAGGTTGCCCTGAACGTGACCTTGAGTCACCGGGATATCGATGAACGTGCCGCCGGCCAAACGCACTTCTGGCGCACAGGCGGGATAAGCACTGCATTCGCGGCCTTCAAGAATCCCCGCTGCTGCAAGCAATTGCGCACCATGACAGACCGCCGCAATCGGTTTGCCGGCCTTGTCGAAAGCTTGCACCAGCTGCAGGACTTTTTCGTTCAGGCGCAGGTATTCCGGCGCCCGACCACCCGGTACCAGCAACGCGTCGTAGTCCGCCGCATTCACCTTGGCGAAGTCGAAGTTCAGTGCGAACAGGTGACCGGGTTTCTCGCTGTAGGTCTGGTCGCCTTCGAAGTCATGGATCGCCGTGCGCACGGTCTGCCCGGCGGTTTTGTCCGGGCACACCGCGTGCACCGTGTGACCGACCATCAGCAGTGCCTGAAACGGCACCATCACTTCGTAGTCTTCGACGTAATCGCCGACCAGCATCAGAATTTTTTTCGCGGCCATGGGGATGACTCCTCTGGTAAAAATTGGGCAGGAAGGAGTATTCAAGGTAGTCCGAATCCGGCGGGACGGGTAATAACCAGCTACTACGCCGTAGGTACCGCGTCATTGTTCATCGCAGGCAAGCCCGCGACGGCGTCTGCAAACTGTACGGATAAGTCTGCGTCTAGCTGTAACAGCGCAGCCTGCACAGTTTATGGCTAGATGAACACTCTCCCGCCACTTTCAAATTCTGGTTACCGTTATGTCCTCCCGCGAAAACACCGGCATGGCGCTGGGCCTGCTCGGCGTCGTCATCTTCAGCCTGACCCTGCCCTTCACCCGGATCGTGGTGCAAGAAGTCCACCCGCTGCTCAATGGCCTGGGTCGAGCGTTGTTCGCGGCGATTCCGGCGGCGATGTTGTTGCTCTGGCGGCGGGAAAAATGGCCGACCTGGAAGCAGGTCAAAGGCCTGACCCTGGTGATCGCTGGAGTGATTCTCGGTTTCCCGGTGCTCTCGGCCTGGGCCATGCAAACACTGCCGGCGTCCCATGGCGCACTGGTCAACGGTTTACAGCCATTGTGCGTGGCGCTGTATGCGGCATGGTTGTCCCATGAGCGGCCGTCGAAAGCCTTCTGGGCTTGCGCCGCATTGGGCAGCGCGTTGGTCCTGGGTTACGCGTTGATCAGCGGTGCCGGAAGTATCCAGGCCGGTGATCTGTTGATGCTCGGGGCGATTGCCATCGGTGGCCTGGGTTACGCCGAAGGTGGCCGGTTGGCCAAGGAGATGGGCGGCTGGCAAGTGATCTGCTGGGCGCTGGTGCTGTCGACACCGCTGTTGATCGGCCCGGTGACGTATCTGGTGCTACAGCACCAAGGCGAGATTTCGGCGAAAACCTGGTGGGCCTTCGGTTACGTGTCGCTGTTCTCGCAGTTCATCGGCTTCTTCGCCTGGTACGCCGGGCTGGCGATGGGTGGCATCGCCCGGGTCAGTCAGATCCAGCTGCTGCAGATCTTCTTCACCATCGCCTTCTCGGCGCTGTTCTTTGGCGAACACATCGAACCGATTACCTGGCTGTTTGCGGTCGGGGTGATCGTCACCGTGATGCTCGGGCGCAAGACGGYGGTCAAATCAAATGTGGGAGCGAGCCTGCTCGCGAAGGGGCCATCACATGCACCCTCGGTGTTGGCTGTCAGCCCGCCATCGCGAGCAGGCTCACTCCCACAGGATCAGAGATAACCGTCGGCTCGCAGCAGCGTTTCCAGACAATGCTCGCTGATGTGGTAGAACGCCTTGAGCTCCTGGATTTTCACCAACAGCTGGGCCGGGTCCACCGGCTCCGCACGTTTGACCGCCAGGATCATCTTGTTCTTGTTGGTGTGGTCCAGGGAGATGAACTCGAAGACCTTGGTTTCATACCCGCAGGCCTCGAGGAACAACGCCCGCAGGCTGTCGGTGACCATTTCGGCTTGCTGACCCAGGTGCAAACCGTATTGCAGCATCGGCTTGAGCAGCGCCGGGCTCTGGATTTGCAGGCGAATCTGCTTATGGCAGCACGGCGAGCACATGATTATCGCCGCCCCGGAGCGGATGCCGGTGTGGATCGCGTAGTCGGTGGCGATGTCACAGGCATGCAGGGCGATCATCACGTCCAGCTCGCTCGGCGCCACGCTGCGCACATCACCACATTTGAACACCAGCCCCGGATGCTCAAGGCGCGCCGCAGCGGTGTTGCACAGATTGACCATGTCTTCACGCAGCTCGACACCGGTGACCACGCCTTCGGCGTGCAAGGTGTTGCGCAGGTAATCGTGAATGGCGAAGGTCAGGTAGCCCTTGCCAGAACCGAAGTCCGCCACGCGAACCGGTTTATCCAGCGCCAGCGGTGAAGACGTCAGCGCATGGCTGAAGACTTCGATGAACTTGTTGATCTGCTTCCACTTGCGCGACATCGCCGGGATCAGCTCGTGCTTGCTGTTCGTTACACCGAGATCCGCGAGGAACGGTCGGGTCAGGTCGAGGAAGCGGTTCTTCTCACGGTTGTGCTCGGCGGACGGTACTTCGCGCAGTTGCTGGGGCTTGCTCTTGAACAGCGAACTCTTGCCCTTCTTGCTGTATTCGAGCTGGGCTTCATCGGTCAGCGCCAGCAGGTGGGCGTTCTTGAAGTCCTGCGGCAACAGCGCGGCAATCGTCGCGATGCCCTCTTCGATCGGGAAATTCTTGGTGATGTCACGCGTCTTGTAGCGATAGACGAAGGACAGGCACGGCTGATCCTTGACCGTCAGCTGCTTGATGATGATTCGCTGCAAGTCGACTTCAGCGCCGACGTACTTGGCCAGCACCAGTTTGATGAAGGCGTTCTGCGCCAGACTGGTGCTCAGCAGGTCGATAAATTGCGCGTGATGATCCGGCGTGAGGCTGGCGGGAGTTGCGGTAACAGACATGTAGAAAACGCCTCGGGCGGTGCGGATCGGGGAATGACCGGTATTTTAGGGGGGATGGCGCGTCGGGACACGCAGTTATTTGCCGAACGGTTTGAAATCGCCCCTCACCCTAGCCCTCTCCCCACGGGGCGAGGGGACTGACCGAGGTGTCTTTCGCAATGCTGCGACCTGAAATATCGAGTCGAACTCAGGTCTTGAAAGCAAAGGAGATCAGCTCCCTCTCCCCTCTGGGGAGAGGATTGGGGTGAGGGGGTGGATTTCAAATCCGACAAAAATCCCCAATCTCACCCCAGCACGACCAACCGATTCGGCAACTCATTGCGCACTTGCGTCACCGGCACATGCACCTTGAGCAACTCGCCACAGGCCTCGATGCAGGTGACAAAGCCTTGCAACGTCTGGCCCTGTTTCACCTGCCGGGTGAAGGCTGCAACGATCGGGTCCCAGTTTTTGTTATCCAGCCGCCGGGAAATCCCTTCGTCCACCAGAATCTCCACATAGCGCTCGGCTTCGCAGACGAAAATCAGCACGCCGGTGCCGCCGACAGTGTGGTGCAGGTTCTGCTCCAGAAACTGCCGATGCGCCAGGTTCGAGGCGCGCCAGTGGCGCACCGACCGCGGGATCAGGCGGGTGGTGATTGACGGAATCCGGAACACCAGGCACAGCACGATAAAACTCACCCACTGCACCAGCAGCAAGCTGTGCATGTTCAGCCAGCCGGTAACGTAGTGCACGATGCCCGGCACGATCAGCGCCAGCAGGCTGGCCCAGAGCAGCGGGATGTACGCGTAGTCGTCGGCCCGGGCCGCGAGCACGGTGACCAGTTCAGCGTCGGTGTCGCGCTCGACACGCGCGATGGCCTCGGCGACTTTGCGCTGTTCGTGTTCCGTCAGTAATGCCATGGTTTTGAATGCTCGCTCATTATTGTTATCACCAGCCGCCCGACGAACCGCCGCCCCCGAAACTGCCCCCGCCGCCGCTGAAGCCGCCGCCCCCTCCCAAGCCGCCGCCAAAGCCTCCGCCGCCAAACCCGCCGGAACCTCCGCGACCGCCGCCACGGGGCAGGATGCCGAGCATCTGCATGATAGAAATCGTCAGGATAAACAGCACCGCCAATAACACGAATACTGTCGGATGACGCCCGATAAAGTCACTCCCCTGATCACCGCCTGAATCATAAATCGTCGACGGTTCATCCAGTGGGCTGCCGCCCAGTACCACCAGCATCGCGGCAACGCCGTCACTGATGCCTTTGCTGAAATTGCCGGACTTGAACGCTGGAGTGATCACCTGATTGATGATCACCGAGCTTTGCGCATCRGTCAGCCGATCTTCCAGGCCATACCCGACTTCGATCCGCAGCTTGCGCTCGGCGCGAGCGACGATCAGCAAGGCGCCGTTGTTCTTGCCCTTCTGACCGATGCCCCAGTAACGCCCCAGCTGATAACCATAGTCATCGATGCTGGTGCCTTGCAGGTCCGGCAGCGTCACCACCACCAACTGCTCGCCGGTGGCCTGCTCGTGGGCCTGGAGTTGCTGGGTCAGTTGCTCACGCACCGCAGGCTCGATCATCTGGGCGTTATCCACCACCCGACCGGTCAACGCCGGAAACTTCAGCTCGGCCTGAGTGGTGATGGCAAAGATCCAAAGCATCACCACCAGGCTGATTTTCAAAACGCGCATTGGCACCTCATCCCTAATGGCTCTTTCCGCATGATTCATGGGGCGGTATCCCGACAGCACTGAAAGCCCGCCGGGAACCTGCGCAGATCAGAACTTCACTTGCGGCGCCTTGTCGGCACCCGGGCTGGTGGCCTCGAAGGTGTCGCGCAACGGCAGGTCGCTGTACAGCACGCTGTGCCACAAACGGCCAGGGAACGTCCGCAGTTCGGTGTTGTAGTTCTGCACCGCCAGGATGAAATCCCGGCGCGCCACGGCGATACGGTTTTCGGTGCCTTCAAGCTGCGATTGCAGCGCCAGGAAGTTCTGGTTGGCCTTCAGGTCCGGATAACGCTCGGACACCACCATCAAACGACTGAGGGCGCCGCTGAGCTGATCCTGGGCCTGCTGGAACTGTTTGAGTTTTTCCGGGTTGTCGAGGGTGCTGGCATCGACCTGGATAGAGGTCGCCTTGGCCCGCGCCTCGACCACCGCCGTCAGGGTCTCCTCTTCATGCTTGGCGTAACCCCTGACCGTTTCCACCAGGTTGGGGATCAGGTCGGCGCGACGCTGGTACTGGTTCTGCACTTGCGACCAGGCCGCCTTGGCCTGCTCGTCGAGGGTCGGTATGGTGTTGACGMCACAGCCGGCCAGAACCGTGCTGAGCAACATCAATACCGCGATTTGCCAGCCCGAACGATAGCGCTGTTGTACATTCATGCGAGTGATGCTCCMTTGCCCATTACCCTGGAAATATTCCTGTGCGCCTTCAACTCGAACTCTTGGGGCATAATCTGCCGCCGCCACTGGATTGCATCGGGCCAATCGGCTAAAAGATGCCCAGCGCTAAAAGAGTTTAGAAGTTTGCGGCATTTAGTCGAACAACAACAGACGCCCCCTAATTTTTGGCTGACCGGCGCGTAACTACTGCGTCCGTTTAGGCTTTTGAGAAAACTATTCATGAAGAAGCTGTGTTTGCTGGGCCTTGCCATCGGCCTGGCCAGTCACTCGGTATGGGCCGACACAAAGCCTGCACYGATTGAAAACAAGGATGCTTTCGTCAGCAACCTGATGAAGCAGATGACCCTGGAAGAAAAGATCGGCCAATTGCGCCTGATCAGCATCGGCCCGGAAATGCCCCGCGAGCTGATCCGCAAGGAAATCGCCGCCGGTAACATCGGCGGCACCTTCAACTCGATCACGCGCCCGGAAAACCGTCCGATGCAGGACGCGGCCATGCACAGCCGGTTGAAGATCCCGATGTTCTTCGCCTATGACGTGATCCACGGCCACCGGACCATTTTCCCTATCCCTCTGGCCCTGGCCTCGAGCTGGGACATGGACGCGATTGGTCGCAGCGGGCGCATTGCCGCCAAGGAAGCCGCGGCAGACAGCCTCGACATCACTTTCGCGCCAATGGTCGACATCTCCCGCGACCCACGTTGGGGCCGTACCTCCGAAGGTTTCGGCGAAGACACTTATCTGGTCTCGCGCATCGCCAAAGTGATGGTCAAGGCCTACCAGGGCGAGACCCCGAGCGCAGCCGACAGCATCATGGCCAGCGTCAAGCACTTCGCCCTGTACGGCGCAGTCGAAGGCGGTCGCGACTACAACACCGTCGACATGAGCCCGGTGAAGATGTATCAGGACTACCTGCCACCGTACCGTGCCGCGATTGACGCCGGCGCCGGTGGGGTGATGGTTGCGCTGAACTCGATCAACGGCATTCCGGCCACCGCCAACATGTGGCTGATGCAGGACCTGCTGCGCAAGGAGTGGGGCTTCAAGGGCCTGGCGGTCAGCGACCACGGGGCAATCTTCGAGCTGATCAAGCACGGCGTGGCCCGCGACGGTCGCGAAGCGGCGAAGCTGGCGATCAAGGCCGGCATCGACATGAGCATGAACGACACCCTGTACGGCAAGGAATTGCCAGGGCTGCTGAAGTCCGGCGAGATCCAGCAAAGCGACATCGACAACGCCGTGCGTGAAGTGCTGGGCGCCAAGTACGACATGGGCCTGTTCAAGGACCCGTACCTGCGTATCGGCAAGGCCGAGGATGATCCGGCCGACACCTACGCCGAAAACCGTCTGCACCGCGCCGAGGCCCGTGACGTTGCACGTCGCAGCGTGGTGTTGCTGAAGAACCAGAACGAAACCCTGCCGCTGAAGAAGACCGCGAAAATCGTTCTGGTCGGCCCGCTGGCCAAGGCACCGATCGACATGATGGGCAGCTGGGCTGCCGCCGGCAAACCGGAGCAGTCGGTCACCTTGCTCGATGGCATGACCCGTGCTCTCGGCGATCAGGCCAAGCTGACCTACGCCCGTGGCGCCAACATCACCTCGGACAAGAAAGTCGTCGACTACCTGAACTTCCTCAACTTCGATGCCCCGGAAGTGGTGGATGACCCGCGCTCGGCGCAGGTCATGATCGACGAAGCCGTGAAAGCCGCCCAGCAGTCCGATGTCATCGTGGCAGCGGTCGGCGAGTCGCGTGGTATGTCCCACGAGTCATCGAGCCGTACCGACCTGAATATCCCGGCCAATCAGCGCGACCTGATCAAGGCCCTGAAAGCCACCGGCAAACCGTTGGTGCTGGTGCTGATGAACGGCCGTCCGCTGACGATTCTCGAAGAGAAGGACCAGGCTGACGCGATTCTCGAAACCTGGTTTACCGGTACCGAAGGCGGCAACGCGATTGCTGACGTGCTGTTCGGTGACTACAACCCGTCCGGCAAGCTGCCGATCAGCTTCCCGCGTTCGGTAGGACAGATTCCGACCTACTACAACCACCTGAGCATCGGTCGCCCGTTCACCCCTGGCAAACCGGGCAACTACACCTCGCAGTATTTCGATGACACCACAGGTCCTCTGTTTCCATTCGGCTACGGTTTGAGCTACACCAGCTTCAGCCTGTCGAACATGGCCCTGTCGTCGACCACGCTGAACAAGTCCGGCAAGATCGACGCCAGTGTGACCGTTAAAAACACCGGCAAGCGCGACGGCGAAACCGTGGAGCGAGCCTGCTCGCGATGGCGATATAACAGTCAACAGAGATGTTGAATGTTATGACCTCATCGCGAGCAGGCTCGCTCCCACATTGATTTTTGGTGTTTGGAGGATTGTGTTCAGCCCCGCCGATCCAGCAGATTCACCACCATCCGATCCACCCATCCCCACACACGCTGCTTGATCCGTCGCCACAGCGGTCGGCGTTGCCATTCCTCAAGACTGACCCTATGACTCAGGGCAAAGTCCTTCTCGAAACTCGCCGCCACCGCCAGGCTCAACGTCGGATCGAGGGCCTCCAGGTTGGCCTCGAGGTTGAAGCGCAGATTCCAGTGATCGAAATTGCATGAGCCAATGCTCACCCAGTCATCGATCRGGACCATTTTCAGGTGCAGGAAACACGGCTGGTATTCGAAGATCTTCACCCCGGACTTGAGCAGGCGCGGGTAATAACGATGCCCGGCGTAGCGCACTGACGGATGATCGGTACGCGGCCCGGTCAACAGCAGGCGCACATCGATGCCCCGTGCAGCAGCCTTGCGCAGCGAGCGGCGGACTTTCCAGGTCGGCAGGAAGTAAGGCGTGGCCAGCCAGATTCGCTGCTGACCGCTGTTCAACGCACGAAACAGCGACTGCAGGATGTCCCGATGTTGCCGGGCATCGGCATACGCTACCCGACCCATTCCTTCACCCATCGGCGGCACCCGTGGCAGACGCGGCAAACCGAAATGGGAGGCAGGTTTCCAGGCGCGGCGATGGCGGTTGGCAATCCATTGGCGGTCGAACAGCAACTGCCAGTCGAGCACCAGCGGGCCGCCGATTTCCACCATGACTTCATGCCACTCACTGGTATCACGATCGGGGGTCCAGAACTCGTCGGTGACACCCGTGCCGCCGACCACCGCCAGCGATTGATCGACCAACAGCAACTTGCGGTGGTCACGGTAAAGGTTGCGCACCCAGCGCCGCCAGCTCAGGCGATTGTAGAAACGCAGCTCCACGCCGGCCTCGATCAGGCGTCGCCGCAGGCTCAGGGTGAATGCCAGGCTGCCGTAGTCATCGAACAGGCAACGCACGCGCACACCGCGCTCGGCAGCTTGCACCAGCGCCTGCACCATCGCCTCGGCACAGGCCCCCGCCTCCACCAGGTACAGCTCCAGTTCGACCTGTTCCTGCGCAGCGGCAATCGCCGCCAGCATCCGTGGAAAAAACTGTGGCCCGTCGATCAACAACTCATAACGATTGCCATCACGCCAGGGAAACACTGCACCGCTCATGTCAGCGCGCCGTAAAAATCAGCACCGCACCCACCGGCACCGACGAACTGATGGCCG
This sequence comes from Pseudomonas sp. 05T35, assembly GCF_056396605.1. Taxonomy (NCBI): domain Bacteria; kingdom Pseudomonadati; phylum Pseudomonadota; class Gammaproteobacteria; order Pseudomonadales; family Pseudomonadaceae; genus Pseudomonas; species Pseudomonas sp. 05T35. Next base: position 11,284 of record NZ_JBFTLU010000075.1, on the reverse strand, counting down.
ACAGACCGGCGACTGTGCGCAGGTTTTCCAGCCCTGGCAGCAGATCGAAATCCTCCGCTTTAATGACCAGCGGTTCCAGGGTCACCACTTGAAAGCGCCGATCATCGAGGCGTGTCGCCAACAACTCGGCGTTGTACGCGTGCTCTTTGCCGTGAAGGCTGACCGTCAGTGGCAAACGCAATTCGAGTTGCGCACCGGGGGCCAGATCCTTGATCGGCCGCAGATCGATCTGCGTACTGATCAGCGCTTCAGGGAACGTCTTGATCTCGAACAGCTCTTTGCGCATGCGCTCATCGCGCAGCGGAATGCCGCTGTTGACCGACTCCAGTTCAACCTGCACTTGCGCCTGGCCGTTGGCGTCGACCTTGCCATGCAGCACCAGAAAGCGCTGAACTTCGGAGAGATTGGCGTTCTTGGTGGAGATAAACGACAGACGTGAAGACTCACCGTCCAGGTACCAGTCGGCGTGGGCTGGCGAGGTAACGAAAGCCAATGGCAGCAAGGCCAGGGCTGTGCAGCAAAACCGCTTGAACATAAACACTCATGGGCAAGTAAACCTGAGCCGAACCTTAGCCTGAGTGAACGCGCTTGCAAACCGCGCAAGGCAAAAGACCGCACTTATGGGTTCAACCGACACCCCTGGCGAATCCCCTGCCACGCAGCGATATGACTGCGCCCCATGCCGCTGACCGTCACGCGCTTGTTGGGAGCGTCATCGAGAAAACTGCTGACGGGCACGTACTGCGTCACATAGCCCTGGCAATAATCCGCCGGGTTGTTCTCGACATACCGGCACGAGCAATACTCCTTGGCGGTGTAGGCGCTGATGATGTCGGGAAATGCCCACAAAGCGACCCGTTCCTGCCAGATCCAGCCGAGCAGCACAGCGATCAACAACAGCAACACGCCGAGTCTTGGTCGACGGCGAAAAAATCTGAAATTCATGGCTGCACCTTCTGCGCAAATGCCGCCAGTGCCAGTCTAAGCAATTCGTTGTGCCGGTAACTGCCGTCGCGATCATCGCCATAGCGCACGATCACCAGGTTCTCGCTGGGCACCACGTACAGCGCCTGCCCCCAATGGCCGAGTGCGGCGAAGGTGTCATCAGGTGCGTCCTCCCAGGGTCTTTCGGCGCCATCGACCGCCCGATTGAGCCACCAATGCCCGCCGGGAACGGCTTCATCCTGATTGGCCTTGAAGTGCATGAACGGTTGGCGGTTGAACTCGACCCAGTCCTTTGGCAGCAACTGCCGGTTACCCCAGCGACCGTCGCGTTGCATCAACAGGCCGATCCGCGCCAGATCGCGCGCCGTCATATAGGCATAGGACGAGGCAACAAACGTCCCCGCGGCATCGCTCTCCCAAACTGCACTGCGAATCCCCAAGGGGCCGAACAACGCGGTCCATGGATAGTCGGCGTAGCGCTGCGCACCGACCATGGTCTTTAGCGTTGCGGACAATAGATTGCTGTCACCGCTGGAATAACGAAACGCCTGACCCGGCGGGCTGAACTCGTCATGGCCGGCAGCGAACGCGGCGATGTCCTGGCGTCCATGGGTGTAGAGCATCGCCACTATCGAAGAATTCAGCGGTGCATATTCATAGGTTTCCTGCCAATCCAGCCCCGAGGCCCAATGCAGCAGATCCGCGATGGATACCTTCGGATGGCTCTGCAAGGGTGGATAAAACTTCGCGGCCGGGTCCTGCAATTTGAACAAGCCTTCGCCATAGGCCACGCCCAGCACCGTGGCCATCAGGCTTTTACTGACGGACCAGGTCAGGTGCGGTGTGTCGACGGTCGTCGGGCCGGCGTAGCGTTCGTAGATCAGTTGCCCGTCACGAATCACCAGCAAGGCGTCGGTGCGAACGCCTGTGCGACTGCCGTCGTCGCGCGGTGCAAAGGCGTAGTCCTCCAGAGCCTGAAGCGCCGGACCGCTGACTTTAGGGCCAGGCGACCATTGCTCGGTGGGCCAGTTTTCCGCCAGAACCGGAAGGCTGACCAACAACATGAACAGCAGCGACAGGCGTTTGAACACGGTAGGCACTCAGAGGRATTAACCCTCTGAGCGTAGTCGAGATAAATGACAGTTCGAAAGTTGCGCTTTAGGTGAGACCGTCATCGCGAGCAGGCTCGCTCCCACAGGGGCTTGCGTAGAACACAAAACTGCGACATGGCATCAATCCAATGTGGGAGCGAGCCTGCTCGCGAAGAGGCCCTTCAGTTCAGCGAAGAGCCCGCCAACGCCTTGGCCAACCGCTTGGCCCGGGCCCCCGCCGCCAGATCGAGCACCGCCTGATCGCGTTTCCACAACGCCGCCCATTGTGGAGGTCCGGCGGCAAAGGCTTCATTGAGCGCTGGCTTAAGCCCGTCAAACTGCGCAAACAACCCGCCCAGCAACACATGCCCGGCGCTACTGTTCGGTGGTTGGCGGCTGACTTCCGCACACCCGGCCAACAGTGCCAACAACTTCAATTGAAGGTCTTGCGGCCAGGCGCTGTCCTGACCGACACCGTACAGCCAGGCACTCATGGCGCTGAGTACATAGATGTCTTCCAGGGTGCGGAACGGTTTGACGTACGCATCCCAGCCATCTCCAGCGAGCAGTTCACACAGCGCGTTGTCGAGAAACAGCCGGCCATGGCTGATGTCCGGCATCAAGGCAATGGCCGGCAGCTTTTCAATCTGTACGCCGGGTTCGCCGGGATACACCACCGCCAGACTCAAACGCGGTGACTCGCCCAGCTCTTCGCTGCGTGCCGCGACCAACAGCCAGTCCGCCGCATCACCCGCGGTCACGAAATCCTTGCGCCCGCTCACACGCAAATCCTTGAGCCGGGTGTGCAGGTCCGCCGGGCGCAGGCTGCGCTGTTCGGTCGCACACAATGCCCCCAGGCTCAGCGGTGCGCTGGGCCACAACATGCGCAACGCCGCCTGGTACCCCACCAGAAAAGCCAACCCCGGCGTTGCCATCATCCGCCCGCCGCACACGGCCAATTCGAACGGCGTCACCGCGCCCAATACATGCAGCAACGTCGCATACCCCTCTGCCAGGTCGGGGTTTTCGGGCTGGCGCTGGTTACAGTTCAACAAGGCTTGCCAAGGCATAAACGGGTCCTCTGGGGGCTGTCACACAAGCATCACCAAAGCTTCATGGCGATGACACCGGGGCTACATAGCCTGACTTTGCACAACAAAGTCGATCGACTGCAACCCAAGACGGGTGAGCAGCCCGTACGGAGATTCGCAATGACTCAGATCGCCCGCATCAGCGACACCGGCAATGAACGCCGCCTGCAAGCCGAACGCCTGATCGGCGCCGAGGCGTTGCAGGAAGCCCAGGCCCTGCGCTTCAACGTTTTCAGTGGCGAGTTCAACGCCAAGCTCAAAGGCGCAGAGTTGGGGCTGGACATGGATGACTATGATGTTCACTGCGCCCACATTGGCGTGCGTGATTTGAATAGCGGACGCCTGGTAGCAACCACGCGTTTGCTCGACCATCAGGCTGCCAGCAGCCTGGGGCGTTTTTACAGCGAAGAAGAATTCAGCCTGCACGGCCTGGTGCACCTGCAAGGCCCGATCCTGGAGATCGGTCGCACCTGCGTCGACCCGGCCTACCGCAACGGCGGCACCATCGCCGTGCTCTGGGGCGAGTTGGCCGAAGTGCTGAATCAGGGCGGCTACAGCTACCTGATGGGCTGCGCGAGCATCCCGATGCAAGACGGCGGCATTCAGGCCCAGGCGATCATGCAACGCTTGCGTGAACGCTATCTGTGCACCGAGCACCTGCGCGCCGAACCGAAGAAACCGTTGCCGGCCCTCGACATCCCGTCCAACGTGATCGCCGAAATGCCGCCACTGCTCAAGGCCTACATGCGCCTGGGCGCGAAGATCTGCGGCGAGCCGTGCTGGGACGAAGATTTCCAGGTGGCCGACGTGTTCATCCTGCTCAAGCGTGACGAGCTGTGCCCGCGTTACGCCAAACACTTCAAGGCGGCAGTCTGATGAGCCGGCTGCGGGTGTACGCGCGGATCGCGCGAGTGCTGCTGGTGGTCGCGCTGGGCTTGAGCATGGCCAGCGTGTTCGGGCTGTTCGAGCGCATGGGTGTTGCCAACTCGATGGTCCGGCGCCAACGCTGGTCGCGTTTTTTCATGACCCGGCTGAGCAACGCCCTGCCCTTTCGCGTGACGGTCCACGGCGAATTGCCGCAAAAGCCGATGCTCTGGGTCAGCAACCATGTGTCCTGGACCGACATTCCGCTGCTGGGCATGCTCACGCCCTTGTCCTTCCTGTCCAAGGCCGAAGTGCGTACCTGGCCGGTCGCCGGCTGGCTCGCGGCCAAGGCTGGCAGCCTGTTCATTCGTCGAGGTTCGGGTGACAGCCAACTGATCCGCAAACAGATGAGCCGCCACCTGGAGCAAGCCCATCCGTTGCTGATGTTCCCGGAAGGCACCACCACCGATGGCCGTTCGTTGCGCACCTTTCATGGTCGCTTGCTGTCTGCGGCCATTGACGCGGACGTGGCACTGCAACCGGTGGCTGTTCGTTATCTGCGCGATGGCCAGATCGACCCACTCGCGCCATTCATTGGCGATGACGACTTGCTCTCGCACTTGATGCGCTTGTTCGCCAACGATCGGGGCGACGTCGAGATCCATCTGCTCAAACCGATTGCCTGCCACGGCCAGGAACGCGCGGCACTGGCCTTTGCGGCGCAGCAAGCGGTGCAGAAGGCGCTGTTTGGAGCATTGCCGGAAGCACAGCCAACTCCGTTACGTCCGGCCATAGCTGCTTGACGCTGTACCCCTATGGGAGCGAGCCTGCTCGCGATAGCGGTTTGCCAGTCACCGACAATGTTGACTGTCAGGCCCTCATCGCGAGCAGGCTCGCTCCCACATTAGATTTGTGCAGTCAGATGGTTATGCGCAAACCGTTGCAACTCTGGATAGAACAACCGGAAATCATCGCTCAACGGTTCATACAACCGCTGCAACTCTTCCATCGCTGCAGCCAGTTCTTCAGGCCGCGACAGGCGCCGTGAAATCCCCCGCAGCACCTGGTCCAGCACCGCAAACTCCCGATAAGAGCCAAGCCAGTCATTCGCTTCCATGTGCGGGGCAATCTGCGCGAGTCGCCCTGGCAACTGCGGTTCGGCAGCCAGCACCCGGTACACATCCGAGGTGAACTGTTCCAGCGGCAGGTCCGCGTAAAGCCTCCAGTCCCGCGCCAGGCAATGGTCGAAAAACACATCGAGCACGATCCCGGCATACCGCCGTCGCGTCAGCGTAAAGCGCGACAACGCCAGGTCGACCAACGGATGACGGTCGGTAAACACGTCGATGCTGCGATGCAACTGAATGGCCGCTTCGATCTCCGGATTGAACTGCCCTTGCAGCTGACCCTTGACGAAATCGCCATACAAACTGCCGAGCAATTGACCGGGACGCTGGCCACCGAGATGAAGATGTGCGAGATAGTTCATGCCGCGTAGCTTAGCACCGCGCCACTCATATCGTTATAACTCGATATACCGATTTAGGCTGACCTCAGATCAAAATCATATTGGTATATCGCGAAATACCGATTTAAAGTTCGCCTCATCGCGATATAACGTTTTACCCAACCCGAGCACTGCCATGTCCACCATTGACCTCGACGAAATAATAAAAGCCCTGGCGCACCCGGTACGGCGAGAAATCCTGCACTGGCTCAAAGACCCGACCGTCGAATTCCCCGACCAATCCCACAGCAACGAGCACGGCGTCTGCGCCGGGCAGATCGATCAACGTTGCGGTTTGTCGCAGTCCACGGTTTCCGCCCATCTGGCGACCCTGCAACGCGCCGGCCTGATCAGCAGCCGTAAAGTCGGCCAGTGGCATTTTTTCAAACGCAACGAGGAAACCATTCAGGAATTCCTCCGCACCTTCAGCAAAGAGCTCTGACCCTTTGTACGCCGACAAGGAATCGACAATGCCCCTCTCGCTACTCATTCTGGCCCTCAGCGCCTTCGCCATCGGCACCACCGAGTTCGTCATCATGGGCTTGCTGCCCGATGTGGCGGCCGACCTTGGTGTGTCGATCCCTGGCGCCGGGYGGCTGGTGACCGGCTATGCCCTGGGCGTGGCCATCGGCGCGCCGTTCATGGCACTGGCCACCGCCAGGCTGCCGCGCAAGGCTGCGCTGGTCGCGTTGATGGGTATTTTCATTGTCGGCAACCTGCTCTGCGCCCTGGCCAGTGACTACCAAGTGCTGATGTTCGCCCGAGTCGTCACCGCCCTGTGCCATGGCGCGTTCTTTGGTATTGGCTCAGTGGTGGCCGCAGGTCTGGTGCCTGCCAACAAGCGCGCTTCGGCCGTCGCACTGATGTTCACCGGCCTGACCCTGGCCAACGTGTTGGGCGTACCGCTGGGCACTGCGCTGGGTCAGGAAGCCGGCTGGCGCTCGACCTTCTGGGCAGTGACCGTGATCGGCGTGATTGCGCTGATCGGCCTGATCCGCTTCCTGCCGGCCAAACGCGACGAAGAAAAACTCGACATGCGCGCCGAACTGCGCGTCCTCAAAGGCGCCGGTATCTGGCTGTCGTTGAGCATGACCGCACTGTTCGCCGCATCGGTCTTCACCTTGTTCACCTATGTCGCACCGCTGTTGGGCGAAGTCACCGGCGTCTCGCCACGCGGCGTGACCTGGACCCTGATGCTCATCGGCCTGGGCCTGACGGTCGGCAACATCATCGGCGGCAAGCTGGCTGACAAAGGTATGGCGGCGACGCTGATCGGCGTGTTCATCAGCATGGCGGTGGTCTCCACCGTACTGACCTGGACCAGCGTTGCAGTGATCCCGACCGAAATCACCCTGTTCCTCTGGGCCACCGCGTGCTTTGCCGCCGTCCCCGCCCTGCAAGTGAACGTAGTGACCTTCGGCAAGGCGGCACCGAACCTGGTGTCGAGCGCTGCTGGTAACCCTGATTACTTTCCGTCAGAGCGGTAATCCCGAACTGGCCCCTGCTACCAACTGATACCTCACGAGGGTTGTATTAAATGACGACTATTTTCGATCCGATCAAGCTTGGCGACCTGCAACTGGCAAACCGCATCATCATGGCGCCACTGACTCGCTGCCGCGCCGACGAAGGCCGCGTACCGAACGCACTGATGGCTGAATACTACGTGCAGCGCGCGTCCGCCGGCCTGATCCTCAGCGAGGCCACGTCGGTCACGCCGATGGGCGTCGGCTACCCGGATACCCCGGGTATCTGGTCCAACGACCAGGTGCGTGGCTGGAGCAATGTGACCAAAGCGRTACACGGCGCCGGCGGCAAGATCTTCCTGCAACTGTGGCATGTGGGCCGGGTTTCCCACCCGTCCTACCTGAACGGCGAAGCACCGGTTGCACCGAGCGCCATCCAGCCAAAAGGTCATGTCAGCCTGGTTCGCCCACTGGCCGACTACCCAACGCCACGCGCACTGGAAACTGCTGAAATCGCCGACATCATCGACGCTTACCGTGTCGGTGCGGAAAACGCCAAGGCGGCCGGTTTCGACGGCGTGGAAATCCACGGCGCCAACGGCTACCTGCTCGACCAGTTCCTGCAAAGCAGCACCAACCAGCGCACCGACAATTACGGTGGCTCCCTGGAAAACCGTGCTCGCCTGTTGCTGGAAGTGACCGACGCCGCCATCGAAGTCTGGGGCGCAGGTCGCGTCGGTGTGCACCTGGCACCGCGCGCCGACTCCCACGACATGGGCGACGACAACCTGTCCGAAACCTTTACCTATGTCGCTCGCGAACTGGGTAAACGCGGCATCGCGTTCATTTGCTCCCGCGAGAAAGAAGCCGGCGACAGCCTCGGCCCACAACTGAAAGAAGCCTTCGGCGGCCCGTACATCGCCAACGAACGTTTCACCAAGGACAGCGCCAACGCCTGGCTCTCCAGCGGCAAGGCCGATGCGGTCGCCTTCGGCGTGCCGTTCATTGCCAACCCGGACCTGCCGGCACGCCTGAAAGCCGATGCGCCGCTCAATGAAGCACGTCCTGAACTGTTCTATGGAAAAGGTCCAGTCGGGTATATCGACTATCCGACGATGTAAACTTCGTTTAAATAAAGAAGCCCCGGCTAGAAATACCCGGGGCTTCTTTATTGGCAAACGCTCAACTAATGAAACAACATCAACATTGCACCGACACTGACAGCGGGGTTAACTTCAACCACCAACACAACTAACACGTTATCTAACATGGACGCCCCCGCACACACACTTATTTTCACACTGACACTCAGCAGCCTCACTGACTCGATAGTCTGGCGCAACGAAATCATGCTGGATGATACCCCGTCAGCTTTCCCTTCCAATGTCATGCCACTCAGCACGCAGCTGGGCGTCTTGGAGCGCTGAGCCGTGGTCCGCACCCCCCCTGAAACCACTTACTTAATCGAAAGGAATCGATATGAACGACATCAAAGACACCAGCAACAACTACGAAGACCTGTTCTCGTTTTTCAACCACACTTCCATTGGAATGCTTTACAACCTGACGCCGCTTCTATTCAGTGAGGAAAACCAGCAAGCACTGGATGAGTTGATTGGGATCGCCAAGGTTGAATTGATCAACCTGTTAGATCAAATTAATTCGGAGCACGCCCTGAACAAAAAAATCGAACAGTGGCGAAATCAAAACAAACGCTCGAACATCACTCGTGTGATAGTCAAACTCATCAATAACTCCCCTCACACGTTTAAAATTGCACAGACCAGCTTGCCACTGCGCGCATCAGAACGTGAGTCATTCCTGCTCTCCGCGTACAGCAATACCGCATTCAAATCCGATTTCGCCTATACCTACGCCTACCCTTGGCCAAAAAACAAAATCATGTTCAATCAGTTCGTGGATTTTATCGATCAGAACGTCGGGGTACGTTTTGATCTCGGCATGATAATGAATACGTCCTTCGGCGTTCTGTCGCCAACACACAGGGCAAGGGTAAAAAACACCGTCAGCTCCATTGGCTCGTCCAGACCTGTGTCGACGCAGCGCGCGGCTTCAGCGTGCAGCTGAAAGCTGTCGGGAGCGAGCAGCCACCCATACAGGATGCCGTCAACATAGGCATGAATGCTGATCGCTGCGCGGGCCGTGTCGAGATTCTCCGGCAACTGGCCCCGTTTCACTGCATTACGCAATGCCAGTTCGATACGCACATTGCACTCCAGACTGACGGTGCGGCGCTGCTGGCGCAGATCACACATTTCATCAGTGAATTCGCACTTGTGGAACAGAATCTCATTGATGCGTCGGGTCTTCGGGTCCAGGGCAACTTGATGAAACAAATGAATCAGCAGTTTGCGCATGCAGCCCAGCGGATCCTCTTCTTCTTCACTTTCGCTCGCCCTGGCCATCTCATCCAGCGGCTCATGCAAGCTGTCGAGCATCGCCTGAACCAGATCGGCCTTGTTGCTGAAATGCCAGTAGATGGCCCCACGCGTAACACCGGCCAGGGTAGCGATGTCCGCCAGTGTCGTGCGCGCCACACCCCTTTCGTAAAAGGCCTTTTCTGCCGCTTCGAGAATCTGGCTGCGGGTTTCTTGAGCTTCCTCTTTAGTACGACGGACCATGGCAGTAAAACCTCAATCAGGAATGCTTCAGCGATGTCTGTACACCGTCTGAACAAATGTGGGGCGAGCTCTCTGAGGTCTCATCCCCAGCCTACAATTCTCACCTTGCATCGACTTTTGTAACCGGATGGGTACTGAGCCGGGCTATTTACAAACAACCATGAACGTAAGTATATTCCTTAGCAAGCTACTTATCCACCCGGCATAATTTTTTTACCTTTACACTTTTCTTGTGCGCATGTTGCGCGCCTGACCCGAGGATCTTCATGCAATTCAAGCCAGCTGTTACCGCTCTGGTTACCGCCGTCGCCCTGGCATCGCTGCTCAGCGGATGTAAAAAGGAAGAGGCGCCCCCAGCCCCTCCAACCCCTCAGGTCGGCGTCGTAACCCTGCAACCTCAAGCCTTTACCCTGACATCCGAACTGCCGGGCCGCACAACGGCCTACCGCATCGCGGAAGTTCGACCACAGGTCAATGGCATCATTCTCAAGCGCCTGTTCAAGGAAGGCGGCGAAGTGAAGGAAGGCCAGCAGCTTTACCAGATCGATCCTTCGGTCTATCAGGCCACCCTGAACAGCGCACAAGCCAACCTGCAATCGACCAAGTCGATTTCCGATCGCTACAAACAATTGGTCAACGAGCAAGCCGTAAGCCGTCAGGAATACGACACTGCCGTGGCCAACCGCTTGCAATCGGAAGCCGCCCTGAAAAGCGCAGAGATCAATGTGCGCTACACCAAGGTTTACGCACCGATTTCCGGTCGCATCGGCCGCTCTTCGGTCACCGAAGGCGCGCTGGTCAACAATGGCCAGGCCGACGCCATGGCCGTGATCCAGCAACTGGACCCGATCTACGTCGACGTTACCCAGTCTTCGGTCGAACTGCTGGAACTGCGCCGCGAACTGGAAAGCGGTCGTCTGCAAAAGGCCGGCGAGAATGCCGCCATGGTCAAGCTGACCCTCGAAGACGGCAGCCAGTACAAACAACAGGGCAAGCTCGAGTTCTCCGAAGTGTCGGTTGACCAGACCACTGGCTCCGTGACCTTGCGTGCAGTGTTCCCGAACCCTGATCACACCTTGCTGCCAGGCATGTTCGTTCACGCCCAGCTGCAAGCCGGGGTGAACGCTGCCGCGATTCTCGCGCCGCAACAGGGCGTGACTCGTGACCTCAAGGGAACGCCAACCGCTCTGGTGGTCGGTCCGGACAACAAGGTCGAGCTGCGTCAGCTCAAGGCCAGCCGTACGGTCGGCAGCCAATGGCTGATTGAAGATGGCCTCAAGGCCGGCGACCGCCTGATCACTGAAGGACTGCAATTCGTCAAACCTGGCGTCGTAGTCAAGCCCACTGAAGCGACTAACGTTGGCGCAAAGAACCCAGCCCCCGCACAGGCAGCTAACACTGCCACTGGCGGTAAAGGGGAGTAAACCATGTCGAAATTTTTTATCGACCGTCCGATTTTCGCCTGGGTAATTGCCCTGGTGATCATGTTGGTCGGGGCTTTATCGATCCTCAAGTTGCCGATCAACCAATACCCGAGCATCGCCCCGCCGGCGATCGCCATTTCCGTCACCTACCCGGGTGCTTCTGCACAAACCGTGCAGGACACCGTGGTGCAGGTGATCGAGCAGCAGCTCAACGGTATCGATAACCTGCGTTATGTGTCCTCGGAAAGTAACTC
>NZ_JBFTLU010000074.1:0-13168 GCF_056396605.1 Pseudomonas sp. 05T35 | reverse complement strand
CTCAGATCCAGAAGCAGCCCCTCTACAAACGTTAACCTCGCTCTCCTTCCGTACAGATTCCGGAGCAGGGATAATGCGCCCTCCCAGTTGATCGGGCGACTTGATCGCCCTGCACAAGCAGCCGTCTGTATTCGGCTACCACACTCCAGGGAGGAGCTTTTACATGTCATACCGACTTGTCATTTTCGACTTTGATGGCACGCTCGCTGATTCATTTTCGTTCTTTGTTACCRTGTTCAACCAGGTCGCTGACAAGCACGCATTCCGTCGGATTCACCCGCAAGAGTTGGACTCTCTGCGCAAGCAGGGGGCTCGGGAAATCATGACGCATATCGGAATGCCCCGCTGGAAGTTGCCTCTGGTGGCGCGAACCTTCATGGGCTTGATGAAGAAACATCGAAGCTCGATCCTGCTCTTCGAGAACATCGCCAATACCCTGCTCCATCTTGACGAGAAGGGACTGATTCTGGCCGTGGTGTCTTCTAATTCCCGAGAAAATGTCACGCAAATTCTGGGCTCCAGCTGTCGACATATCCAGGCCTTCGAGTGCGGTGCCTCGATTTTCGGCAAGGCGTCTCGCTTGCGCCGTGTCATGCGCAAATTCGGCGTGGCGCAAGAGGACGTGATCTACATCGGCGACCAACCTACGGATGGTGAAGCCGCAGCGACTGCCGGTATCGCCTTTGGCGCGGTTGCGTGGGGATATGGGACACATGATGCATTCCACACCCTTCAATCCCATGAGTGGTTCGCCGATGTAAGCGATTTACGGCGACTGGCACTCAGAAACTCAACCGCGCACCAGGTAGGCCCCTAACGGAACCCGATGTCGCAGCTTCTTGCAACTGCCGGGTGCGGGCTGATGCCCCGGCGGGCGATCAGGAAACCAGATTCGGCATTTACCCGGAGGCGGCCAATGGCCGCGAGGAATATCAACCTCGTCGTACTCGGGCTCTGGCTCGACGGAAGTCATTTGCAATTGTCCTTCGGACCGAGGTCTGCCAGCCGTCGGTGAATCCGATACCCCATCTGCCTTTGCGTAAGCGAAGTTGCCAGCGTCGCGCCCAGCATCCAGAGTGGATTGTTCAGCAACGGCCATTTCTGCTTCGCGGCGCCGTTGGGTCTCCTCTTCCAGCCCCTGCTGTACGGCGACCTGGTCCGCTTTGGCGTTGGGTGGGGTATTCGACGCCTGGGCCTGCTGCGCCGCCTGGATCAATTGGAAGTTGCGGTTGCGTAACGCGACGTTGCCACCCACCCGCATGTTCGAGCGCACCGCCAGCGTTTCAGCCTGCTGGTACTGACCCTGCTGAAGACGTAATACACCGAGGTAATGCAGGGTCGCGGGGTTGTTCGGCTGGATATGCAGGGCACGCTCCAGCGTGGCAGCGGCCTGGTCCAACTGGCCATCGCCGTACTGCCGCGAGGCCGTTTCGATCAGGGTGGTTGATGCGCTGTTACTTTGCGAGGGCGCTCTTCGCTCGGCAGCAACCGAACAAAGCGACGCGACGGCGCAGAACACCAGGATAAGACCCGGCAGAAAACTCTTGGTTGGCATCAGGGGGCGGACTCGACTGATCTCGGACGGCACTGCCGTAAAACAGCTCCCAACTGACCTGGCGAGTACCCTGAAGTTCCCGCAGCATCAGCCTTGGAACAAGGGAATGCTAGTTGGGCAAACAGCCCCGCTCCGGGTCAGAGATATCCGGGCCATCCGTGTAAGGCTCCAGCTTGCGGATAAGACACGGGACTTGGCCCTCTTCAACGCGGCAATCGTCAGTGAGTCCCTGCCCGCACCGACCGTCTGACCTCAGCCTGTATGGCATAAGCCGGCGCCTCCACAGCATTGAAATCGTGTGTATAGCGCTGGGCAAATCCTTCTACCCCCCATTCCTGATACTGCTGCACATGCTTCAGTTCGTGGGCCCAGAGCGCGACGTCCTGTTCTGCGGTTTGAGCGTCCCGGAAGAGGATGATGTCGATTAGCGTCACGGCACCGACATCGGGATTTTGCAGCATGGCAGTGGCGGCGCTGAGTTGACCGTTGTCGCTAACTTTGTAGTGCGCGGCGTCGAGGACACTGGGGTCGTACCAGCGCAGCAGTTGCTCCCGGATGTGCGGTGGAATGGGCTGGATGTCGGCGTTGGCCGCCTCAGCACGGGCTTGGGTCAGCCACAGCGCCAGGGCAGGTGCCGCGATCTGGTCGATGCCATCAGGCATCTGCCCCAGATCCGGCAGGCAGATGCAGCCGTCCAGGCACACTTGTTTCTCGCCAGCCGGGCAGGTGTTGGCCTGGGCTGGCACTGCAAGAGTCAGGCAAAGAACAAACAGCGCCACCAGGCACGTGGTGATAGGCGGCATTGGGTCCTCCAGGGACAGACGCTTCGAAATGGCCCGACGGCAATGGCCGATATCAGGATGATGCGTTTGAGCTTCATCACTATTCAGCGCGTGACATGAGTTGATAGTTGAACAGATAGAAATGCTGCCCATCACGGATATCTATTTCCATCGTGCCACTGAGTCCCTCCAACTCACCGGTACCCGAGTCGGGCACGACCTGAATGGTCAGTGTTCGCTGGCCTCTGTCCATCGTTCCAAAATGCATCAACACAAAGCTGCCTGCCCTTCCCGCCAGATTACCTTCAACCCGCTCCATTGCCACATAGCCGGCAGATCCCGGGACTGTCGAGAGGGAGGCAAGCATCTCTCCCAGACTACTGGCCACCAAGTCTCCCTGAAACGTTTTGTGTATGGCCTTTCTGCTCAGTTGAGCGGCCTCGGTACCGGTCGCAACAGGATGGACGGGGAGTTGGACGTCGAATGTTCCCTTGGCTTGCATGCTGTTATCTCCATTAATAATCCAGTAATGCCGTACGGTCTAAACCAGGCGCAGTTGTTGTCGACGCTGATCACTCGACTGTTTACAGTCCCCACCTATGCCGAGATCAGCGGCCTATTTGAGCGGTCCACACCGTCGGACCTGTCCCTGATCTGCATTGGAGCAAATGGCGACCGAAGATGATTGGAAAAACACGACCAGCCTCTACTGTTATCCTGCAGCCCGCACGAGGCGTCCTTAATYAGCGATTGAACGGCCCGCAGTTCACTCACACTCGTGAGGCACCTTCAGTCCAGTTGGCACCCTGGGTTGAACATTATTGGCATGTCAGCTGGAATCTCAGTGATCAGCCTGCACAGCAACAGGAAACCCTGCCTCACCCCAATGTGCATCTCGTTGTGGAAAGGGGTCAGGTCCATGTGTGGGGCCCCCGTCGCTCCCGCTTCAGCAAGACGCTGTCCGGCAACAGCTGGGCGTTTGGAATCAAGTTTCGTCCCGCTGCATTCCAGCCATTTCTGGGCGGACCTGTCAGCCGATTAACCAACCGATCGATCCGGGCCGCTGAAGTTTTTGGGGCGGTGGTCGACAGGTTGGCCGAGCACACCGAATGTCCGGGGATGGCGAGCCTGTGCGAGCAATCAGAAGCGTTGCTGAGTCCCTGCTTGCCGCAACCCGATGAGCGTGTACAGCTTCTCAACGACCTCATCGCCCAAATCGCTTCAGACAACAGACTGACAACAGTGGCACAACTCAGTGAGTTGTCCAGGGTTAGCGAGCGGCAGTTACAACGCCTCTTTGCCCATTACGTTGGCGTAAGTCCGAAGTGGGTGATTGCCCGATACCGGCTACATGAAGCACTGACCCTGCTGCAAAGCGGCGAAGCCCGGCCGGGGGCGGATCTCGCGCTCAAGCTGGGTTATTTTGATCAGGCACACTTCATCAGGGACTTCACCCGGATGGTCGGTCTGGCACCCGCAAAATATGTCCAGACATATACGGCTTTGTTGCAGAACGCTGATGCGGGCTGAGTCTCCCCTCCCCCAGGCGGACTTATCTCACTCGCACCGTCATCGGTACTCCAAGTGCTGAACTGATCACGATGAACCGATTGCTTCGTCCAGTGCCGCCCCACACGAAGGAGCCCGCCAAAGCATCAACCGGTTGAATCCACACCCCAAAGTTGACTTTCGGGTCCGCGCATCAAAATCGAAGTTCTACCGAAAATCTGCTTTGAATGAGCCGCCGCTCTACACCGCGTCCACTTCATTGACCGGCAATGAAGCAAACATTTCAGCGCGGCACACCTCAAGGATCTCATCCGCCAGCGCGGAATGATCCGGGCAGGCACGCGACAAAATAATCGCACCGACAGCACGAGACAGCAGGTCGATCATTTTCTTTCTGCCCTCACCCGGAGCGGCATCCGGCCTGGTCGGATATTTGTCCCCCAGTGTTTGCAGGATGTGCTCGATCCCTTCGGCAAACGTCGCTTTCACATCGTCCGATTGACGCGCCGCATCGCTACACAACGCGGCCATGGTGCAACCGCTGCCACGTCGGTCCCGATGCTCCCTCGTCACATAGACGTCGATGAAGCCCGGAACATCGAGCGCTTCCGCGCCCACCTGCGATTTGGAAAGACTGCAGGCCGAAGCTTCGGCCATCAGGTCGGCCTTCGAACCGAAATGCTTGTAGAAACCTCCGTGGGTGAAACCGGCAGCCGCCATGAGATCCGACACACCGACGCCGTCGAAGCCGCGCTCACGGAACAGCTCAGAGGCCGTTTCAACGATGTGCTCCCGATTGGCCTGCGCCTGGGCCTTGGTCACTCTCACGTGCAATACCTCATGTTCACTGGGAAATCATGCGCCCAATGATACATAGATGTTGGTCATAATCAAAATCGTTGACAGCTTAGATTTCGATCATCATCCTAATTGCACGCACAACGATCTCCATCAACGGGCACGGAAGAAATACCAAATGACCGACCAGAATCTGTTCACCCCTTACACGCTTGGCGCCCTCACGCTGTCGAACCGTGTCGTCCTCGCGCCACTGACTCGCAACCGCGCAGGTGAAGGCTTTGTGCCAAGCGAGTTCGCGGCCACCTATTACAGCCAACGTGCAAGCGCAGGCTTGCTGATCAGCKAGGCCACGCAGATTTCCCAACAGGGTCAGGGCTATCAGGACACCCCCGGGATCTACACGCAGGCGCAGATAGATGGCTGGCGCAAAGTGACCGATGCCGTCCACGCCAAGGGCGGAAAAATCTTCCTGCAACTGTGGCATGTCGGCCGTGTGTCGCACGTTGATCTGCAAGAAAACGGCGCCGCACCCGTAGCCCCTTCTGCGCTGCGAGCCGCGACAAAAGTATTCGTCAACAACCGCTTTGAAGACGTCTCCGAGCCGCGCGCACTGGACATCGGCGAACTACCGGGGATCGTCTCCGATTTCCGCCGGGCCGCGGCAAACGCTGTCGCCGCCGGGTTCGATGGCGTGGAGATTCACGGCGCAAACGGCTATTTGCTGGATCAATTCCTCAAGGACAGCGCCAACGTGCGCACCGATGCTTACGGCGGTTCGATTGAAAATCGTGCGCGTCTGTTGCTCGAAGTGACGGCAGCCGTCGTCAATGAAATCGGCGCGGATCGCACCGGGGTGCGCTTGTCGCCGGTGTCGCCGGCCAATGGCGTTTCCAGCAGCGATCCGCAGGCGCAATTCGATTACGTCGTCGATCAAATCGACGCCCTCGGCGTCGTTTATCTGCACGTGGTCGAAGGCGCGACCGGTGGCCCGCGTGACGTGGCGCCATTCGAGTTCGGCGCCTTGCGCCAGCGCTTCAAAAACACCTACATCGCCAACAACGGCTATGACCTGGACCTGGCGACTTCGCGGCTCGCCGAAGACCAGGCCGATCTGATCGCGTTCGGTCGCCCGTTCATTGGCAACCCGGATCTGGTGGAGCGCCTCAAACGTGGCGCGCCGTTGTCCGCTTTCAATCCCGCCACCCTCTATGGCGGCGGCTCGGCAGGCTACATCGACTACCCGACGTTGGCTGAATCGAGCGCCACCGCAAGCTGAGCAATCATGACCGCGCTTTCTGTTTTCACACACCCTGAAAGAGAGATGACCCCATGAGCAATCGCCCTACTGTTCTCATCACTGGCGCCTCCACCGGCATTGGCGCCGTCTACGCCGAACGCTTCGCCCAACGCGGTCACGACCTGGTAATAGTCGCCCGCGACCAAGCACGCCTGGGCGCACTTGCAGCCCGGTTGCGCAGCGAACACGGCATCGCCGTCGATGTGATTCCGGCGGATCTGACCCAACTCAGCGATCTGACAACCGTTGAGTCCCGCCTGCGCGACGACGCTCGTATCGGCATCCTCGTCAATAACGCCGGCGCCGCGCTGTCCGGTAACTTCATCGACCAAAGCACCGACAGTGTTGCGCAACTGGTTGCCCTCAACACCACGGCACTGGTGCGCCTGGCCAGTGCCATCGCCCCACGCCTGGCCAAAGCAGGCGACGGCGCGATCATCAACATCGGTTCGGTGGTGGGTCTTGCGCCGGAGTTCGGCATGTCGGTCTACGGTGCGACCAAGGCCTTTGTGCTATTCCTTTCCCAAGGCCTGAGCCTGGAACTTTCGCCTCAGGGCGTCTACGTGCAGGCCGTGCTGCCGGCCGCCACTCGTACGGAGATCTGGGATCGCTCCGGCGTCGACATCAACACCTTGAACGAAATCATGGAAGTGGACGATCTGGTGGATGCCGCACTGGTCGGTTTCGATCGTCGCGAACCGGTGACGATCCCGCCGCTGCAAGAAGCTGAACGCTGGGATGACCTGCAAATCGCACGTCAGGGCCTGCTGGGGCAAATCCGCCAGTCTGCRGTYGCCCAGCGCTACCACACTCAACAGTGATCTTTTGGTAGCGAGCATTYGCGCCGGATTCGATGCAGGCGTGCCAGACGCCGCATCGAATCCGGCCCGCTGTTCGGAGTAGAAATGAATCCAACGAAGACAAATACCCCCTCGGGTTCGCAGACGTCGTTTATCAACGCGGCGAACCAGTCGATCACGGTCAACGGCACTCCCTTCGCCTATCGCGACATCGGCCCCAAGACCGACGTGCCCCTCGTACTGTTCAACCACTGGGGCGCGGTGCTGGACAACTTCGACCCCGCGATAATCGATGGCCTGGCACAAACACGGCGTGTCATTGCCACCGACTATCGCGGCATCGGCGGCTCTGGGGGAACCGCGCCACTGACGGTCGGCGAAATGGCTGACGATGCCATCCAGCTGATACGTGCACTGGGTTTCGAGACAGTCGACGTGCTCGGTTTCTCACTCGGCGGCTTCGTCGCCCAGGACATCGCCCTGAAGGCGCCCGAATTGGTACGCCGATTGATTCTCAGCGGAACCGGACCGGCCGGCGGCACCGGTATCGACAAGGTCGGTTCGGTGACGTGGCCATTGATGATCAAGGGCTTGCTGACCTTGCGAGATCCCAAGTTCTACCTGTTCTTCACTTCGACGCCCAATGGCCGTCGAGCCGCATCGCAGTATTTGCAACGCCTGAAAGAACGCAAAAAAAATCGCGACAAAGGCCCGACGCCCAGCGCTTTCCTACGGCAGTTGAAAGCCATCACCGCGTGGGGCAGACAGGCGCCCCAAAACCTCGGGCGCTTGTGGATGCCGACGCTGATCGTCAACGGCGACAACGACATCATGGTGCCCAGCATCAACTCGATTGAGCTTGCCAACCGCATTCCCAATGCACAACTGGTCATTTATGAAGATGCCGGGCACGGCGGCATTTTCCAGCACTACGCTGACTTTGTGACCAAGGTACTGGCGTTCCTTGATGCCTGATAACGCGGCGCAGCAACGCCGCAAACGCTCCGCCCACCCTCATTCCAACCGACAAGAGCCGCACAACGATGAAGGCATTTTTAATTGATCGCTACGGCAAGAGCAGCGGGCGCATTGGCGAAGCGCCCGCCCCCGTGGTGGGCACCCACGACGTCTTGATTGAGGTACACGCCAGCAGCATCAACGTGCTGGATTCGAAGATCCGCAAAGGCGAATTCAAACTGATCTTGCCCTATTCATTTCCGCTGATACTGGGCAATGACCTGGCGGGCGTCGTGGTTGAGGTTGGCGCGCAAGTGAAACGCTTCAAACCGGGAGATGAAGTCTACGCTCGCCCGCCCGAAGCGCGGATCGGGACGTTCGCTCAATTGATCGCCGTAAACGAAAACGCGATCGCCCTGAAACCTGCCAATACCAACATGGCACAAGCCGCGTCCATCCCCTTGGTCGCACTGACCGCCTGGCAAGTGCTGGTCGAAACCGCCCAACTGAAAAAGGGCCAGAAAGTGCTGATCCACGCCGGCTCCGGCGGTGTCGGCACCCTCGCCATCCAACTTGCCAAACACCTCGGCGCCTTTGTCGCGACCACCACCAGCACCGCGAATGTCGAATGGGTGAAGGCGCTGGGAGCCGACCTGGTGATCGATTACACACAGCAGAACTTCGACAGTGTCTTGCACGACTACGACGTGGTGTTGAACAGCCTCGGCGCGGACGTACTGGAGCAGTCACTCAAGGTCCTCAAGCCCGGTGGCCAACTCATTTCCATCTCAGGGCCACCCACTGCGCAGTTCGCGCAGGAGCAAGGGTTGTCCTGGCCATTGAAGCAAGTCATGCGCCTGCTGAGCCTCGGTATTCGGCGCAAGGCACGCAAGCAGGACGTCAGCTACGCGTTCGTGTTCATGCGGGCCAATGGCGCCCAACTGCAACAAATCACCAAGCTCATTGAGGCCGGAATCATCAAACCTGTGGTTGACCGCTCCTTCCCCTTTGAATCTACGGCAGAGGCATTGAAGTACGTCGAGCAGGGACGAGCCAAGGGCAAGGTCGTTGTTACGGTCAAATGACTACGCCGCCTATCRATGAGTCGAGCGCAGAGGCAAAGACGCTCAAGCCCTTCGCGTGGAGCAATACTCCACAATGAGCTGAGTAACCGCTGCCACAATCGCCTGATCCGCTTCAGGAGAGGTGAACAACCGAAATTGCACATCCGGCAAATCCGGTAACCCATGTTCAGCCCCAAGAGCCACCAGTCCTTGCCCCAACTGGCTGAGTGGCATGGGCGCGACTGCAAAGCCTGCAAGCGCCGCCGCCCGCAACCCGGCGGCGCTGCTGCATAACATCGCCGTGCGTTGGGCGATCCCCACCTGAGCCAGCCGCGTCAGCGCTGTCTCTCGATAAGGGCACGGCTCGGGGAACAGGGCCAGCGGCAACGGCGTCGGTAATTGGGTGACGGGTTGCGCTGGCCAGGCCCATACCAACGGCTCTTGCCACAGCAGCAGCCCCGCTTCGCTGGTTTCGCATAGAGAGCCGATGACCAGTTCCAGATGGCCTTGCTTCATCAGGTTCAGCAACGTGCCAGGAATGCCCACCTGCACGTCGATTTCCATGCCCGGGTACTGCGCCGCGAAATCCTGAACAGTGCGCAGTAACCGCGACTCGACAAAATCCTCGGACACCCCGATGCGCAGCCGTCCGTGAAACGGCGTGCGCGTCAGTTCTGCCCAGGCATCACGGTTCAGCACAAGGATCGTGCGCGCATAAGAGACCAGGCGCTCGCCATCGGGAGTCAATTGCTGGGAACGGGTGGTACGCGTCAACAGCGGTTTACCAATCTGCTCTTCCAATCGCCGTACGTGGCCACTGACCGCAGACTGAGTGAGGTGCAGCTTCTGGGCGGCACGGCTGAAGCCTTCTTCATCGACGACAGTGACAAATGTCTTGAGCAGCAGCGTATCGAACATAGTTTTATTCGTGATCAATTGCGTATTAATTTACGATTTATATTTCAAATTCAACTATGTTGCAATGCGCCCACTTGCCCTACCCCCCACCACTCGAGGCGCGTCATGACGACTCTTCTGCATATTGAATGTTCCCCACGCAAGCAGCGCTCGGCTTCCCTTGAAGTCGCCCGCAGCTTCATTTCGCGTTACCAGGAACACGCCCCAAACACCGAAATCATCACGCTCGACCTTTGGAACATGGCGTTACCGGAATTCGATGATCTGGCGATGGAGGCCAAATACGCCGGGCTCAATGGCACGCCCTTGACCCCGGCACAACAAGACGCCTGGAACACGCTGAAAGAGCTGGCAAGTCACCTGCATCGCTCGGATGTGCTGGTGATGTCCGTACCGCTGTGGAATTTCAGCATTCCGTACAAACTCAAGCACTTCATCGACCTGGTGTCGCAGAAAGACATCCTGTTCAGCGTTGACGCGGAGCGCGGCCTGGAAGGCATGCTACTCAACAAAACCGCTGTGGTGATGTACGCCCGCGGCCTGGATTTTTCGGCGCAGTCGAGCACCCCGGCAACGCGCTTCGACTTTCAGAAGCCCTATGTTGAAGCCTGGCTGAAATTTGTCGGCGTGACGGATGTGCATTCGGTGATCGTGGAGAAAACCATCCTGGGTGAAGACATTGATCGCAGCGCGCGTGAGGCCGCGACTCAGCAGGCCAGGAGATTGGCAGACGATATTTGTCGCTGATGTTTCAGGGGCGCTGGCGGGTGGATGGCATCAGGAAAAAGAGCAGTGGCTGCCGTGCGCTCATGTCCGGCTGGCGATAGCATTTTTCCATCCTGCCGCTCTCCTCCTTGAACGCAATCGGTCTAAAAAATCCCGACCCGCTTTTTGGAGTTTTTGCTATCCTGAAACTGTAGGTGAAGACGCAGACTGATGCGCAAGAGGATAGCAAGGAAACGTGGGGCGACGTTCCGAAGGGTACACGGTTAGAAAGATCTCCGCGCTGAGATCCAGCCCTTATGCCGTGTGAAGCAGAAGAGCCTATTTTTGTTCCCGGGTAATTCTGTGAGAGGCCTGATAAACCTTGTAAGCCGGGGACCAGCGCCGGCCACCTACTCGATTTTCAAAGCCCGCCTTGTGCGGGCTTTTTCGTACCCGCTGGCGCAAGCCTTGTCCCCTATTCAACCTCGCTCGCGCCCAATGCCCCCTCATTGCCCGGCTGCGCGCACACCTCCCGAAGGCACCCGCGCAACCAGCGATGCGCCAGGTCGGCATCCAGCCGTGGATGCCAGAGCATTGAGACGGTAAACGTCGGCAGGGTCAGTGGAAGCGCAAAGCTGTGCATGCCGGCACGCAGGTTTTCGGTGTGCCGCTGCGGAACGCTGGCGATCAGGTCGCTGGCCCGGGCGAGCGCCACTGCGGTCGAAAAGCCGTCGACGATAGTCACCACTTCCCGCGCAAGCTCCAGCGACTTCAGGGCCTCATCGATTGGCCCCTTGTCGAGCCCCCGCCGGGAAACGTAAATGTGCCTGCCCGCTGCGTAACGAGCTGGCGTCATCTCGCCCTGGCTCAGCGGATGCCCTTTTCGCACAACGCCAATGAAACGGTCCCTGAACAGTGCCTGCGTACGCACCTCCGGGCCTTCAGTCTTCCCCACCACCCCCGTTTCCAGATCGACGCTCCCGTCGCGAAGTGGCGTGCTGTCTTTATCGGGTTTCTGCACAAACCGCAGCCGCACGCCGGGGGCTTGCTCGCCGACGCGTGCAATCAACTGCGCGCCGAAACTCTCCACAAAACCTTCGCTGGTGCGCAGCGTGAACGTGCGGACCACCTGTTTGAGGTTGAGTGTTTCAGCCGGGCGCAGAACCGCCTCGGCATCCTGCACCAGTTGACTGACCTGCTCGCGCAGTTCGAGCGCTCTCGGGGTGGGCACAAGACCGCGTCCGGCCCTGACCAGCAGCGGATCGCCGGTGGTTTCACGCAGTCGCGCCAGCGCCCGGCTCATCGCTGACGGGCTCAGCCGCAAGCGCTTCGCGGCGCGTGCAACGCTGCCTTCTGCGAGCAGCACATCAAGGGTGACCAGCAAGTTGAGATCGGGTGTCGACATGGATCGCCCCTGGAATAACGTGAGGGTGATAAGGCGTTAGACGCACGAATTAAGTGCAAATGCTGCGTCTTCCGCCATGTTATGCGCCAGCGTAGATTTCTGACAGCTCCGTTTCGGAAGTCGCCAAACAAAGGGAACATGATGAAGCCAATCAGTGCAGCACGAGATGAGGCCGTCGCCGGCAGCGCACCACGAGTACCCTCGGTTCGCTGGGCGCTCGCCAGCCTTTCGTTATCCATGTTGCTGTCCTCGCTCGGCACCAGCATCGCCAATGTCGGCTTGCCGACGTTGGCACAGGCGTTCAACGCCTCCTTCCAGGAGGTCCAATGGATCGTCCTCGCTTACCTTCTCGCCATCACCACCCTGATTGTCAGCGTCGGACGCCTCGGCGACATCACCGGCCGTCGACGGCTGCTACTGGCCGGCATTTTCTTGTTCACGCTGGCCTCGGCCCTGTGCAGCGTCGCACCCACGCTCTGGCTGCTGATTGCCGCCCGGGCGCTGCAAGGCCTCGGTGCGGCCATCATGATGGCCCTGACCATGGCCTTTGTTGGCGAGACGGTTTCGAAGGCAAAAACCGGTAGTGCCATGGGCTTGCTCGGGACGATGTCTGCGATTGGCACCGCGCTGGGGCCGTCGCTCGGCGGCGTGCTGATCGCCGGCCTTGGCTGGCAGGCGATCTTCCTGATTAGCGTACCGTTGGGAATCCTGACGTTTCTGCTCGCGCATCGTTACCTGCCCGCCGATCGCCAAGCGCCGAAACCCGAGCGCGCCGGCTTCGATCCGTTGGGTACGTTGCTGCTGGCGCTGACGCTTGCGGCTTATGCACTGGCCATGACGATTGGGCGCGGCAGTTTCGGTCCACTCAATGGGGCCCTGCTGCTGGTGGCAGCCTTCGGCGTCGGCCTCTTCGTGCTCGCCGAAGCGCGAGTTGCCTCACCCTTGATTCGATTGGCGATGTTCCGCGATCCGCTGCTGAGCGGGAGTCTCGCCATGAGCGCGCTTGTCTCGACGGTGATGATGGCGACGCTGGTGGTCGGGCCGTTTTATCTCTCGCATGGTCTCGGACTTGATGCCGCTATTGTCGGGCTGGCCTTGTCGGTCGGGCCGATTTTCGCGGCGCTGACCGGGGTGCCCGCGGGTCGCCTTACCGACCGTTTTGGCGCACAACGCATGACCGTCTTCGGGCTGATTGCAATGGCGAGCGGTTGCCTCATGCTCTCGCTGATACCGGAGTCGCTCGGTATCGGCGGCTACACCGCCCCGATGGTCGTCATCACCATTGGCTACGCGCTGTTCCAGACAGCCAACAACACTGCGGTCATGAGCGATATTCGCCCGGACCAGCGCGGCGTTATCTCCGGCATGCTCAACC
>NZ_JBFTLU010000073.1:0-16921 GCF_056396605.1 Pseudomonas sp. 05T35 | reverse complement strand
GTCAACACGTTGCTCAAAAAGGGGGCGAAACCCAATATTCAGGTTTTGTGGCATGCCGCTTATTACAAACGGCCCGATCTGGTCGATCGTCTGCTTGCATACCCGGTGGATGTAAACGAAGCCATCAGCGAAAACGGTGAAACAGTGCTGCTGTCGGTGCTGGGTAATGTCGACACCCCGCAGGCATCTGGAGATGATTTGCTAATTCTGCAGAGCTTGCTCAAGGCAGGGGCCAATACGAATGTGATTGCTCAAGGTGGGACCAATACTCCACTCATTGCAGCCGTCAACAGCGAGAAATCCACCCAGCCAGAACTGGTCAAACTACTGTTGCAGTTTGGTGCTGACGCCAAGTTGGTGACCCCTCAGGGATTCTCGCCACTCATGGATGGAGGGGCTTCCAGCCTTGAGGTCATCAAACTGCTGATCGCTGCAGGTACCGATCCTTATGGCGTCAGCAAAGTGGGTTCAACCCCTTTGCATTTTGTCTGCAAGCGAGCCTATGCGCTGAACGACCAGCCAGACCCGCAAGCGGCACAACGTATCGCCCTGTTGCACAAAGCTGGAACGTCAGTTGATGCACTGCAGCCACAGCAGCAACCATGGCCTGTTGGCACACCCTTGCTGGAAAATGCTATCAGTCACAATCCGGATTGCATGAAGGCCTTGCTGGCTGCTGGTGCTAATCAGGATTCGCCCGCTTTCCCAGCAGAATACGTGGCAGAAGATCCGAGCGTGAAAGGTCAAACGGTGCGTCAGCATGTACTCGAATCGGCGAAAGACGTCCCCCAACTGTATTCGGATGCCATTGTGAAGTTGTTCGAATAAGACTGGTTGATAGGCAATACATCTGAGATATCAAACGTGTTCAAGGAGTGAATATGAAAAAAGCTATTGTGGTCTTTGTAATGGCAAGTGCGTTGGGTTCCTTTGGCCATGCCTATGCAGAGGGGCCGGACTCAGTTGAAATGAAGGGTATGTACGACGGCAGTCGCAATTCATCGGGGCTCATTAGCTACTGTGTCGATAAAGGTTTTCTGAAGYCTGACAGCATCGAGAATGCCAAGAAGATGGTCGCATACGTATCGGGTGTTCCAGTGGAAATAGATAAGCGTGATGGAGACAAGAGTGAAGCCAATGGCCGAAAGGGCCTGGTGAGAGTGGGCGAAGGACAATACAAGGATTTACAAACCTCCGCTCCACAAGGTGTTGAGGTGTGGTGCGAGCAAGCTGATGAGGGTCTCCGTAAGGGGCTGAGTTCTGTCGGCCTGTGAGTGAGCTTACTCAAACGTAACTTGCACGCATCGGTACGGGCGGACGCCCGCGAATGAGCGCTCCGCCGATGACGTGTCGCGTGTGTGCTAGACCGCAGTGTTCTGCTCAGCCCCCGTCCAACCGGCCTGGCGCAAGGCATGCAGCAAGGTGCCGGCATCCAGCCCCGGTACCGAATGCCCATTGCCCTCGGTAGTGTCGGAGGCCAGCAAGGCATTGATGATGGCTGTGCCAATGCCGCCCTTGAATTCATGACAGATCATGCCGCTGCCGCCGCCGATGGCACCTTCGGTGACCGGGCCGCCAACGGCAGCGCGCAGGGCCTGGGCCACGTGTTCGGTCTTCACGTGGAAGCCATTGATATCGCTGAGCAAGCCGTCGAAGGTCTCCAGCACCACCGGCATGTTCCAGTACAGTCGCCCGTCATCGGGTTGGTTCTGGCGATCCAGTTCAATCAGCGCATCACGCACCACACCCAGGCTGTGGGTGTTGGTGAAGGCGATCGGGCTGGTCAGCAGGCCGGCCTCGCGAATCCACTCAAGCCCCGTCGCATCGCCATTGCCATTGAGCACATGGACACCGGCAAAACACGGCTGTTGATTGGTGGAACCGGCCCTCGGTTCGATAACCGTGACGCCGGTATGAATGTCGCGGCCGTCGGCAGTTCGTCCACGCACATTGCTGTGGCCGACCCGTACGCCGGGCACATCGGTGATGGCGTTGAGAGGGCCGGGTTGCAGCTGGCCGAATTGGATGTTCAGGTCGCGGGCACGTGGTTTCATGCTGAAACTCTCAGTCAAGTTAGACAGTAAAGGCGCACATTGCTCAGGGCATGCGCCGGGGGGACGTCGGCTCGGTTGCCGTTCTTGATGGTGTTCCAGCGTCGCGTGCAGACACGCTTGATCGCATGGGACGGTGGACAGGTTAGTGAGGCCGGCCGCAGGTGCCTATTACCCAGGTGGGGTACTCGCAAGGGGGTAGTGACTGGAAGGTCGACGGGCTGAACTGATCCGTATTTTCCCGGGCTATCTGCTTCTGTAATGAATCCAGTCCGAGCCTCACAATGACGCTGCAACCACAGACGTATAATTTTGGAGGCCAAATGTTGAAGATGGCGATTTTCCTGGGTGGATTTCTGGCATTGACCATTGTGATCGGTGCGCTTGCGACCATCTCTCCGATGTAACCAAAAGACGATAGCGCCGCGTTTTTCCGGACCCTCCCGACCTTGTATACGTGGCGCTTTTCGAACGTTACCGGCACAGCCTTTGTTGCGACCTTTAGTGCCCGGTTACGGGCCGGTCAGGTGACGGTGGGGATGTAGTCGATGTACGCCAATCGCTCGCCATTCTGGTAAATGTCAACGGCGGTGTAATGGGGCGCGCTGGGGGGCATGACCCGGTCGTACCTGGCCTGCGTACAGGACAGCATTTGTGCCCAGTTTCCAGGCCGTTGGATCAAGTGCAGATCCAGCATGAGGATCGACGGATTAAAGCCTTGCGGGGCTCGCATGGTCAGATAAGCCTCGATTCCCGGATTGGCAACTTCAACATCACCCACAACGTGGAAGTCATCCGGTTTCGGTGGCATTGCGTTCAGCCATGCATGCCAGTCTTTGCTGCTAATACTCATTTTTCTATTCCTTGAGAAATGAAACCCGAAGCTTGAACTACTGCGGTTCCGTATGGCGCTTCGTATGCCATCGAATGAAATACCCGGTGTCCAATCGACCGTAAAAGGTCTCCTGTCTAAAGGTGTAGACGAGGAAAGGGCGCTCCCGCTTCAGCCTGGACGAACGGTCGCCACGGGGGGGCTCAGGGCATGAAGCCCGGGTTTGAATTCAACGCGTGCCGCTCAGGGTTCAAGGAATGAAGCGGTAACCGACACCGGTTTCGGTCACGAGATGGCGTGGCTGCGACGGGTCTGCTTCGATTTTCTTGCGCAGGCCGCCCATGAACACCCGAAGGTACGGCGTATCGTTGGTGTGCGAAGGGCCCCATACCGCTTTGAGCAGTTGCAGGTGCGTCAGGACCCGGTCCGGGTGCGAGCACAGATGAACCAGCAAGCGGTATTCCAGCGGCGTCAGGTGCAAAGGGACACCGGCGCGCTCCACGACGCGTCGGTCCAGATCAATTTGAATGTCGGAGAAGGCCAGGACCGAGCGGTTCTCGGTATCTTTCACACGCCTGCGTAACAGGGCACGCACGCGTGCGAGCAGTTCGCCGGTGCCGAAGGGTTTTACCAGGTAGTCGTCGGCCCCGGTGTCGAGGGCGAGGATCTTGTCGGATTCGGCGCCACGGGCCGACAAGACAATGATCGGCACCTCCGACCAGGTGCGCAGATCCCGGATGAGGTCAACGCCATCACCGTCAGGCAGGCCGAGATCCAGCACGATCAAGTCCGGCCGGCGCGTTCCCGCGTCGATCAGGCCGCGCTGAAAGGTCTCGGCTTCATGCACTTCCAGGCCATCGGCTTGCAGGGCCATCCGCACAAAACGGCGAATGTCCTTTTCGTCTTCAATCAGCAGGACGCGCAGCACCGGTTCGCTCATGATGGGTCCTCGTCAGTTTGCGGTGAAAGCGCTTCGATGTTCGGCGGCTCCTCTCGGGGTAGACGTAGCGTGAAGCGCGCACCGCCTTCCGGGCGGGTCACACCGAGCATGGTTCCGCCATGCGCCTGGGCGATTGCCCGGCAGATGGCCAGGCCCAGGCCGACGCCGGGAATCGAACTTTCCTTTTTGCCGCGCATGAATTTGTTGAAGATCGCCTCTTCGTGTCCGCGGGGCAAGCCCGGTCCCTCATCGGCGACCCACAATTCAATGCTCTCGGGCGTGGTGCTGGCGCCCAGGCTGATCGGGGTGCCGGGTGGGGTGTACTTGATGGCGTTTTCCATCAGGTTGATGAGGATGCGCTCGATCAGCACCGCATCGATGCGAACCAGTGGCAAGTCCTCCTCGAGTGCGACCTGCACCGAACGCCCTGCCAGAATCGGATGAATAGCTCTCAGGGCGCTACCGACCACGTCTTCGATGGGCTGCCATTGGCGATTCAACACCACGCTGCCGGATTCGAGACGAGCCATGTCCAGCAGGTTATTGACCAGCGTATTCATGCGCAATGCGGATTCGCCCACCGCCGTGGCGATCTCGGCGGCTTCACCGGTCAGGGGCGGTTTGGTCAGCTTGAGCGCTTCGGCGAGCCCGACCATGACTGACAGCGGGGTGCGCAGATCGTGGGAGATGGCCGAGAGCAGCGAGTTGCGCAACCGCTCGGATTCCATCTGAACGGTGGTGTCCTGGGCAACGTTGATGTAGTGAATCCGTTCGAGCGAGATGGCCAGCAATGACGCGCAGGTGTCGAGCAGGCGCCGCTGTTCCGGCACCGCCAGCCGGGTCGTATCGCGCGGTTGCACGGCCAGCACCCCGCGCACCCGCATGGGCGCCGACAAGGGCAGGTAGAGCGTGGAGCTGGAGGGCAGGGTGTCGGTGCCGTATCCGGCCGGTTCGGTTTTGTCGTACGACCACTGGGCAATCGCAACGTCGACTTGCGGTGGGTCCCCCGTGACCATCGGCGCCTGCAGTTTATTGTTGTCGTCGGCCACCAGCAGTGCCGACCGGGCGCCAAACTCGGCCGCGAGGAACTGCGCGCCGATTTCCGCGACCTGTTCGGTCAGCAGTGCGGCGGACAACAGGCGCGACATCTCATACAGCCCGCGCATGCGGTCTTCGCGCCGTTGCGCCACCCGCGCCTGGTAGGTCAGGCTGGCGGTCATTTGCCCGATTACCAGGGCGACCACGAGCATGACGCTAAAGGTCACCAGATACTGGATATCGGCGATGGCGAATGAAAAACGCGGCGCCACAAAGAAAAAGTCGAAGGCGCCGACCGAGACGAAGGCCGCCATGATCGCCGGGCCACGCCCAAAGCGCACCGCGACGGCGACGACCGCCAGCAGGAACAGCATGACGATGTTCGCCTGTTCCAGCACCTGGAACAGCGGCATGGCCAGCAGGGTCGTCACCGCACAGATCGCGACGCTCCAGAGATAGGGGCGCCAGGTGATCGGGCTGTCGCTGGCGGTGGAGGTTGTCTCGGCTGGTGGGCGGCGACTCTCCGGCAGCGAGATTTGAATCACGTCGAGATCGGCGCCCAGCACCCCAATCCGATCGGCAAGCACCCGCCGCCAGAGTCGTTGGCGCGGACGTTCATCACGGCCCAGCACGACTTTTGAAAGGTTGTGCTGCCGGGCGTACTTGACCAGCGTTTCGGCAATGTCCTGGCCCGCCAGGGTGGAGATTTGCGCGCCCATGTCCTGAGCCAGTTTCAAGGTTGCCAGCACCCGACGCCGCTTGACCTCGGGCAGGCGCTGCAAGGTCGGGGTTTCGACATACACGGCGTGCCACGGCACGTTGAGCTGAGCGGCCAGGCGCGCCGTCGAGCGTACGGTTTTTTCGGCCTGATCATTGGGGCCGACGCAGGCAAGCAACGACTCGCGGGTGCCCCACACCGGTTTCACCGCGCCGCTTTGGCGATACTGCAACATCTCGCTGTCGACCCGGTCGGCGGTGCGGCGCAGCGCCAGTTCGCGCAGGGCGATCAGGTTGCCCTTGCGGAAGAAGTTCTGCACCGCGCGCTCGGCCTGTTGCGCCATATAGACCTTGCCTTCCTTCAAGCGCTGCAACAGATCGTCGGGCGGCAGGTCGACGATGACCACTTCATCGGCGGTGTCGAAGACATGGTCGGGCACGGTCTCCCAGACACGAATCCCGGTGATGCCACCGACAATGTCGTTCAGGCTTTCGAGGTGCTGAACGTTCATCGTCGACCAGACATCGATACCGGCGCTGAGCAGTTCTTCTACGTCCTGCCAGCGCTTTGGATGGCGGGAGCCTGCGATATTGGAGTGAGCCAGTTCGTCGATCAGGATCAGGCCCGGTTTGCGCGCGAGCGCGGCGTCCAGATCGAACTCGGTCAACGTACGGTTCTTGTCGACCACCTGCTTGCGAGGCAATAGTTCAAGGCCCTCTGTCAGGGCCTGAGTCTCGGCGCGACCGTGGGTTTCGATCACGCCGACCAGCACATCGATGTTTTGCAGCTTCGCGGTCTGTGCCGCGGCAAGCATCGCGTAGGTCTTGCCGACACCGGCGCTGGCGCCGAAAAAAATCTTCAGCCGACCGCGTTTGGCCTGCGCTTCTTCTTCGCGGATCCGGGCCAGTAGCTGGTCCGGATCAGGACGTTCTTCGGCCATCAAGCTCACCGTGTGTTAACGCTCAATGTGCGGCGTCGAGTGCCAGGTTCAGTTCCAGAACGTTGACCCGAGGCTCGCCGAGAARCCCGAGCAGCGTGCCTTCGGCGTGTTGGTTGATCAGCTCGCGAACCTTGTCGACGGGCAGATTGCGCACCCGCGAAACCCGACCCGCCTGGTACAGCGCCGCGGCAATGCTGATATGCGGATCAAGGCCACTGGCGGAACTGTAGACCAGGTCGGCGGGCACCGTGGCGGTGTTGCCGGGATCGGCAGCGTGCAAGGCATCGATGCGGCCCTTGAGCGCATCCGCCAGCGCCGGGTTCAGCGGACCGAGGTTCGAGCCGCCCGAGGCCAGCGGGTTGTAGGGCATGGGGCTGGTGGCGGAAGGGCGGCTCCAGAAATACTTCGGATCACTGAAGCCCTGACCGATCAACAGCGAGCCCACGGTTTTGCCGTCTCTCTCGATCAGGCTACCCGCCGCCTGATGCGGAAAGACCAGCCTGGCAATGCCGGTCGTGACCAGTGGATAGGCCAGGCCGGTGAGCAGTGACAGTGCAATCAGCAGGGTCAACGCCGGACGCAGCAGAGATAACATAGCCATACTCCCTCAAGTCAGACCGACAGCGGACAGCGCCATGTCGATCACTTTTATGCCAATGAATGGAACGATCACCCCACCCAACCCGTAGATCAACAGGTTGCGGCGCAACAACAGCGCAGCACCGACCGGGCGGTACTTCACGCCTCGAAGCGCCAGGGGAATCAGGAAAATGATAATCAGCGCATTGAAAATCACCGCCGACAGCACCGCCGAATTCGGGCTCGTCAGGCCCATGATGTTCAGTGCGGCGAGCTGCGGGTAAGTGCTGACAAAGGCTGCCGGCACGATCGCGAAATACTTGGCGATGTCGTTGGCGATCGAGAAGGTGGTCAGCGAACCCCGGGTCATCAGCATCTGTTTGCCGGTTTCCACCACCTCGATCAACTTGGTCGGGTTGCTGTCGAGGTCGACCATGTTGCCGGCTTCCTTGGCCGCCTGAGTCCCGGAGTTCATCGCCACCGCGACATCCGCCTGCGCCAGCGCCGGGGCAYCGTTGGTGCCGTCACCGGTCATGGCCACCAGCCGGCCTTCGGCCTGATAGCTGCGGATCAGTTCGAGTTTTTGTTCGGGGGTGGCTTCCGCGAGGAAGTCATCGACACCGGCCTCGGCGGCGATGGCGGCAGCGGTGATCCGGTTGTCCCCGGTCACCATCACGGTCTTGATCCCCATGCGCCGCAGCTCGGAGAAGCGCTCCTTGATGCCGCCCTTGACGATGTCCTTGAGTTCGATGACGCCCAGCACCCTGGCCCCATCGGCGACCACCAGCGGCGTACTGCCGCGCTGAGCCACTTGTTCGACGATGGTTTGCACCGCTTCCGGAAAGTGTCCGCCCAGGCTTTGGACATGCTTGAGGATCGCCTCGCCGGCGCCCTTGCGCAGTTGCCGCTCATCCATGTTGACGCCGCTCATGCGGGTCTGCGCCGAAAAGTGCACGAAGTGTGCATGCAGCGCGGTGATGTCGCGTTCGCKCAGGTTGAACCGTTGTTTGGCCAGGACCACGATGCTGCGTCCTTCAGGCGTTTCGTCGGCCAGTGACGCCAGCTGTGCGATATCCGCCAGCTCCGCTTCCTTGATGCCCGGTGCCGGCAAGAACGCCGAGGCGTGGCGGTTGCCCAAGGTGATGGTCCCGGTCTTGTCGAGCAGCAACACGTCGACATCACCGGCAGCCTCCACAGCCCGCCCGGAGGTGGCAATCACGTTGGCTTCCATCATGCGGCTCATGCCCGCCACACCTACCGCCGACAGCAGCCCGGCGATGGTCGTGGGGATCAGGCACACCAACAACGAGATGAGCACGGTGATCGACACCGGCGAGCCGGATTTGGCGGCTGCGACCCCAAACAGGGAGTAGGGCAGGAGTGTCACCGTCACGCCGAGGAACACAATCGTCAGTGCGACCAGCAGGATCGACAGGGCGATTTCATTCGGGGTCTTTTGYCGCTTGGCATTTTCGACCATCGCAATCATGCGGTCGACGAAGGTTTCGCCGGGGTTGGCGGTCACGCGGACGACGATCCAGTCCGACAGCACCCGCGTACCGCCGGTCACCGACGAGAAGTCGCCGCCGGACTCGCGAATCACCGGGGCCGATTCGCCGGTAATCGCCGACTCATCCACCGAGGCCGCGCCTTCGATCACCTCGCCGTCKGCGGGGATCACCGAGTTCGCGAGGTCACCGGCTTCAACCACCACCACATCGCCTTTGCACAAGTCACTCGACTGAGCCAACTGCCACTCGGCGCCGTAGTGCGGCTCGCGCAGTTTCTTGGCCCAGGTTTGCTTTTTCAGGTCGCGCAGGGAGGCCGCCTGGGCCTTGCTGCGACCTTCAGCCAGCGCTTCGGCAAAGTTGGCGAACAGCAGGGTAAACCACAGCCACAAGGCAATCGCGAGGATGAACCCGCTGCTGGCTTCACCCTTGCCGCTGAGGGCCTGCCCCCAGAGGGCGGTGGTGATGATCGCGCCGATGTAGACGACGAACATCACCGGGTTGCGCCACTGGATTCGTGGGCTGAGTTTGCGCACCGACTCGACCATGGCAGGCCTTATCAGTTTCGGGTCGAACAAGGAGAACGCTTTACGTGTCATGTTCGTGGTCTCACTTGATCATGATGAGGTGTTCGACGACGGGCCCCAGCGCGAGCGCCGGTACGTAGTTCAGCAAGCCGACCAGCAACACCGTGCCAATCAGCAGTACAACGAACAGCATCCCGTGGGTCGGCATCGTGCMGCCGGTGACGGCCAGGCGTTTTTTCGCGGCGAGGCTGCCGGCGACGGCGAGCACCGGTACGATCACGCCGAAGCGGCCTAGCCAAAAGGCGATGGCCAGCATGATGTTGTAGAACGGGGTGTTGGCCGACAGACCGGCGAAGGCGCTGCCATTGTTGTTGGCTGCCGAGGTGAAGGCGTAGAGGATCTCCGAGAAACCATGGGCGCCAGGGTTGGCGATCCCCAGCTTGCCGGCCTCGGCCATCACCGCAATGGCGGTCCCGAACAGCACCAGCAGCGGCGTCACCAGAATCGCAATGGCGACCATTTTCATCTCGAAGGCTTCGATCTTCTTGCCCAGGTATTCAGGCGTGCGGCCGATCATCAGGCCAGCGATAAACACCGCGAGAATGGCGAATATCAGCATGCCGTACAGACCGGAACCGGTGCCGCCGAACACCACTTCACCGAGTTGCATCAGCACCAGCGGCACCGCACCGCCCAACGGTGTGAACGAGTCGTGCATCGCATTGACCGCACCGCATGAAGCCGCTGTGGTCACCGCCGCAAACAGGCTGGAGGCGCTGATGCCGAAGCGCACTTCCTTGCCCTCCATATTGCCCGCCGCCGTATCAATGCCCAGCGCTGAAAACTGTGGATTGCCGAGTTGTTCGTAATGGGTGACAGCCACCACCGCGATCACGAAGATGATCGTCATCGTCGCCAGCAGCGCCCAGCCCTGGCGTATGTCACCGACGACATGACCGAAGACGAAACACAGCGCGGTCGGGATCAGGAAGATCGCGAGCAACTGGAAGAAATTGGTGATGGCGGTCGGGTTCTCGTAAGGGTGCGACGAGTTGGCGTTGAAGAAACCGCCGCCATTGGTGCCGAGCATCTTGATCGCTTCTTGCGAGGCCACCGGCCCCATGGCAATCGTCTGCTTGTCGGTGCTGGCGGCCTTGGTCACCGGATTGCCCTGGGCATCGAGCGTCGGCTGGCCGGCGTCATTCAGCACCGGGTTCTGGTACTGCATGACCTCCAGTGTCGAGACGTCTTTATACGGGTCAAGGTTTTGAATCACACCCTGACTGACAAAGAACAACGCGAGTATCAGCGACAGTGGCAGCAGCACCCACAAGGTGACGCGGGTGAGGTCAGTCCAGGCGTTGCCGATGCTGTCCGCACTGTGGCGTGCGAACCCGCGGATCAGCGCCACCGCCACCACAATGCCGGTGGCGGCGGACAGGAAGTTCTGCACCGTCAGCGCGAGCATCTGCGTCAGGTAACTCATCGTCGACTCGCCGCTGTAGGCTTGCCAGTTGGTGTTGGTCACAAAGCTGAAAGCAGTGTTGAACGAGGAGTCGGGAGTGACGGCCGCAAACCCCTGCGGGTTGAACGGCAGCACGCCTTGCAACCGTTGCAAGGCATAAACCGCCAGCACCCCCAACACGTTGAACAGAATCAATGCCAGCGCGTACTGGAGCCACCCCATCTGCGTTTCAGGGTTGACGCCCGCCAGACGATACAGCGGCGACTCGATGCGCGAGCCGAAGGCAAATCGGCCCTCCATCACCGTGGTCAGCCAACGCCCCAGTGGCCAGGCCAGAAGCCCCAGCGCCAGGAGAAAGGCTCCGAGTAAAACCCAGGCTTGAATAGTCACAGGAAGTCCTCCGGAAACAGCAGCGCGGCGACGAGGTAAACCAGCAAACCGGCCGCAATGATGCCGCCGAAAAGATAGAAACCGGTCATGACCGCCTCCTGTTGAGCGCCGCGCAGCCGTAGGTCAGACCGAGCAAAATGATGAGAAACAGTGCACCGAGTAGCAGATAGAAGAAGTCCATGGCGTTTCCTCCGGGAATGAGGAAAGGCTAAATGGATGCTTGGAAAGTTGTTGACAGGATTAGGGGCGGGGAAATAAAGATTTGATAAAGATGCTGGTCGAGCACGACGAGGCGTTTAAAGGTTCAGGGTCGTATCAATACGGGTCTTACATAAACGCAAGAATCCGTCACCTTGCCCCTTGATGGGGTGAGGCTTATAGTTCGCCCCGTCGCCCACATGGCGATTCAGGTTTGGCGACTTGATCACAGAGAATGCGAAGGCTATCCGCTTTATTGCAGGAGCCAACGCACCCGCAAAGCCGCTTTCATGGCGGCTGTGCGCGGGAGACCTTCGGGTCTGCCGGTCTCTCTGTGCCGGTTCGCCAACCTGCGCACAGCTGCCACCCATTCGTTTGGCGACGACTGTGTGACGGCCTCGAGCCAATCAAACAGAGATCTTCAAAATGAATCGATACATGCCCCTCACCGGAATCGACCTGATCCCGGCCTCCCTGCTCATCGACACCCAAGCCCCACTCGACGTGCTGCAAGCCACGGCTGACTACCGCATCCGCACGGTTACTCAGGTGCTGGAAAATATCGCCTTTCGTGCTGATATCGAGAGCGACACGGTGGTGCTCGCCGACTTCGCYAAACTGCTGGCCATTCCGTTGCGCGATGGGTGCGATTTGATGGATGTGATTGGTAGACGTTTGCGGGAGGAGGCGGGGAAGTGAGTGAAGGCGGGCGGTTTGAAGGTGTGATGCCTGTCTGTTAAGCGTTTGAAAGATTGCGGCCTGCGGCAGATCCGGATTTACGTATGGACTTGACTGCTCGGCGTGGGAGCCTGGCGTGGGCTGCGATCTTGGCTATTCTGTGTGTACCGAAAGTCTGCGGTTTACTATGTCCTTGTACGAAAAAGGGCGCCCATCACCAACGGCAACAGGCGGCTCAAATCGGGCATTCACCGAAGACTGCTATCAGCCAGAATTGGCCATTCAAAAGAGGCTTAACTCACCCTGGATGTTATGGAACAAAAGGGGTAATTAATGTGGTATCTGAAACGTGACGGCATTTACGCGAAATGGGGCTGATTGAAGAGATTGAAAAAGCGTGGGGCTGGGCCGGTATCAAACCTTCACAGGTTGTTGGTGATAACGACTTCGGCAACCTCCTCATCAAAGACGTAGCGGGTTGCTATTGGCGTCTGTGCCCTGAAGATCTTTATTGCAATCGTGTCGCGAATGATCACGCAGAGCTTGATGTGCTCTCTCAGAGCCAAGACTTTTTGCATGATTGGCACATGGAAGCATTAGTCGAACAGGCAAGGGATCGGCTCGGCCTGCTTCGTCCTGGGTACAAGTACTGCCTAAAACTACCTGCCGTGTTGGGTGGGGAGTATGAAGGGGGCAATCTGGCAACGATCTCACTACACGAGCTGGTGGCAGTTTCAGGCCACCTCGCCAAGGAAATCGACGACTTGCCCGACGGTGCACAAATCCGTCTCAACCTCACAGTGTAGCGAGTCGAACGTGGACTCCGAATTTCCCATCCTACGGACCAGAAACATCATTCGAAATGCAAAATGACCAACCACCCATTCGCCCCACAGAAATAAAAATTTCCGAGTCCTCTGACTGGCAGCTTTTCGAAAACGTCGCTCGCGCTCTTGAGCAAGAGCTCAGGGGGACATGGATTGAGAAAGTTGACGGAATCGATCAGCGTTACTGGGACTTGGCCGTAGAGGGGCGGGTCATCACGCTTCATCTCGAACACTTTCTGGGCATC
The DNA here is from genome assembly GCF_056396605.1 of Pseudomonas sp. 05T35. Classification (NCBI taxonomy): domain Bacteria; kingdom Pseudomonadati; phylum Pseudomonadota; class Gammaproteobacteria; order Pseudomonadales; family Pseudomonadaceae; genus Pseudomonas; species Pseudomonas sp. 05T35. Next base: position 3,985 of record NZ_JBFTLU010000073.1, on the reverse strand, counting down.
AGCGTCCTCCTACCGCCTCCAGATCAAGACCTGATGACCCCAGATAGACTACAAACTGCAGTGCGTCAGTCACTGAGGGCATATCTTGTTGAGCATCGACGTCAAACCAGCCGTGCGTTAACTGAGCTGGAAACTTGGTTTTACGACGTGCTGGACGAAGTCTCACAGCTAATGCTCATGGCTTATACAAACGCCGGCACCATCGATGCGAACCACCCTCTGGCTCAAGCCGGATTGGAACAGGGTGCCTCTATCGTCTTGGACTACTTGGAGCACAATGAAGCCGGAATTGCGTTTGAACATCTGCTGTACATGATCAACGAACCGCCACTAAACATTTCACCGGAATGCAGGACCACCCTGAACCGGATTGCAAAAACGCTTAGCTATCCTTTAAGGCCCTGAGGCAGATGGCAGATAAATAAATCTGTCCCCCTTTTCATTTTACTTTGTCCCCTTTTCACTTTATGGCTACGACTGCTACCAAAACGCGTTGGCTGAGCGTGTGAACGGGATTTTGAAAAACGAGTTATTGCTGCATCGCCCCAAAAATTTTGCAGAGGCCATCCGGATGGTGGACGAGTCGGTGCAGATCTATAACAACGAGCGGCCTCATCTATCGCTGAAATACAAAACGCCCGATGCGGTGCATCGGGCGTTTTGAGGCTGAAACAGGTGTAAACCTATTTCAGGACTAGACAAGATGTAATAAGCGAGAGCCACCATGACAGTCCTGAAATGACTGCGAGTGGCCCTGTATTTTCTGTTGTCGCCTGTTTATTTAACAAGGGTGCACACTAAAGTTATGTCCAACCTTGCCCCCATTGCTACTACCTGTGCATAGGTATGCCGCCGAATAATTGTATGAGCCGGTTTTGATGTTGACTTTGTCGTGCAAAAGTACTTCGCCATATCCGCACGATATTTTCAGTCCGGACCTTCCAAGAATTTCTGCAGTACTTAACCGTTCAGCACTTCGTTCAGAGTGGAAGGCGAAGTGTGTTCCGTTACTTTYYGATGGRTGATAAGCRTATAGCCAATTATTRTTAGTARTATCTAGRATGTATCCWTTTTTAKAGTYRTCATYWTCCCAGGTGATRGTGTATTTTCCTTCGCCTATGGACTTAAAGTTAAATRTCGCGACYTTATGGCCTTGGCARGAGTTTACGCACAGGTACTGGCCAAAGACAAAATTAAACGTCTCGTATGATCCCCCCCCACCCCAAATATCTCCACTCGTTTCTGATATTTKTTTWGCATACTGAAAACATACAYCACCTTCGCCAGMRATGGAGAGMGTTGCGCGGAAAGAATAGTCGCTCATGTYRCACCTCAAYAGAAATTAACTAATAAGAACCGGCAGAGTGCAGGCCGTGCGGGCACGGCTACTGACTGCCTTGAGTGTGAAATTTCCTCCGGTCGCAGATTAACTTGGTATTCAAGTTTATTCCATCCCTGGAAGGTTTCACCGTGAAACCTTCGCATTACTGCCTGAAACGCGAAGACGTGATTAGGAGTAAAGGCGCATGCAACAGATTGTGCAACTGTCATATATAACAGGTCTGTAGGACGGTCAGCCTGGGTGGCCGCCCTAACAAATGGAGATATGATCGGCCTACCAAATGAGAGCCGATTCAGGCCTATGATTCTTCAATAACCATCTGTATGAAAAGAGCACGGCATGATGATAAGTGATTCAGATTTGGCCGAAATGATTCCTTCCGCGCTAACAGGTGTAACTGTCGGGATCGGTTCGCAGATCCTGCTTTTTGGTGATATGGCTAGCGTGTTAATTCAGTGCCCATTCGTTTGTGATATCAATAGGGTATGCAGGTGGGGGCATGGTGAAGACGCTGCTACCAGCCCTTTACTTTTCGACTTTCTAAACCTCGATGTAGAAGGTTTTTCAATTGATAGTTTTGGGGTTTTCACCATCACTTTCAGTACGAAAATGATCTTGAAAATCTTTCCTGAGAAAAATGGATTGGAGTCTTATGTCGTGAGTACACGGCGCGATATATTTCCCATCTTGGTGTGGTAGCCGGAAGAACGCGATGGCTCTCAGTGGAGAATAGGGCGCGAGCCCCGGCTTCCGTACTGACGCTGGTTGCTGACACCTCCGGGTCGATTGCCGCCCATAGCGACAGGCAACAATCGGCAATCTATCCGCAGTTTAGGCAGGTTGGAGGAGCAAGTTGTCTCGCTAAATTTTTTACCGGGTTAAAATTTTCGTTATTGACATACACATCCGAGAGCGTTTCGCGGCCTTGAGCAATTTCGTGCATAGTGCCGTCATCCATCTTGACCACATATTTCGCGGAAAGCATTACCGCTGAAKGTGGTGTATTTTTTATAACGCTCCAAGAAATTATCTGAGTGACCTCATCAATTTCATTTTTCTTGAAAGCTTCGAACCGTTTAATCCCATCCTCACTAACCGCTATTGCGTGCAACTTTCCATTCTTCATATTCTCGCAGGCTCGAATACTGTATTCATCATCACTGATACAGGGCGAAGATTTAGCGAGCATCTGAATTTGTTGCTCGTAAGTGGAAATTGACGACTTAGTACCGCTTATCATTTGATCGAAGCTGCTTTGCAAAATTGAATTTGACCCCTCAGGTCGCATGTAGCAAGTGTAGGTAACAACATTTCTTCCAGCTGCGTCAGTGCCTTCATCCCATTTATAAGACGAACATCTGTCACGTTTTTCAAGCGCATTGCCCAGCGTCCTTGTTGGATCTAGCTGATTGATAACCTGATTTTTAATTACCGAAACAGTTTCGCTTTCGCCGCAGGCCACCAGAAAAAGTGGGACAAGTAATAAAAGCTTTTTCATCGTCACGTCCTATGTTGTTGTGAGAGCAGTCGGCACTCTGCAAGCCGCTTCCAATACGAATCGAAGCAAGGCTGCCAGAAGTGGTGGCGAATCGCCAGCCTACTGATCAAGCTGGAGTGAGAAAAAGACAGTTATTGGCCAATTTCTGCCTGGAAAAAGGGGACAGATTTATTTTTCACATGCTGTCGAGGTTGGTGATAGATAAATAAGTCTGTCCCCTTTTCAGTCATGGTGTTACGAGTCCGCACTATCTCATGCTTACGTCGTTGTTGCATGTCAAGGCCGATAGCGCGAAGCTTACCATCGGAGATTTAGAAGCGTCATTCAAAGCTACGCTGCTGGATCAGGCCAATCTATCACTTCCAAATCCGACGACATCTGCAATGCGGCTTATTTACGATGAGGCAGAAGCTTTGGCCGTTAAGGCTGATGATGATGTTGAGTTGGAATCCAAGGTAATTTTATCAATCGCAATTCGGCTCAGGGCTGAAGAGTTTATGATTGCTAAGATTAATGATTCTGAATTTGTCAATGGTATCAGTAGTAATCAGACCTTTGAGTTATATAGTAAGTTTTCTTTGATGTTTCCTGGCGCAAGCGACCAGATAATGGTGCTATCTCAGGTTAATCTCATGACGCCTGAAAATATTCATCTAAATTCGTTTATGTATGAACCTATTTTGGATATGTCGGCGCTACACCTATATGATTTGTATGGCAAAGTTAAAGCTCTGTTTAGCTGAAAAATGGGACAGATTTATTTGTCATTGCATCGAGGCTGATGGTAGATAAATAAATCTGCCCCCTTTTATTGCATGAAATTTTATTTTCCAATTCAGGTTAATGTTTAATTTCTTTTCATTGTACGGGTGTGCTTGGAAGTTTGCTATCTAAGTGCTTTAGAAGGACCGTATAAGCATCAAACATTTCTCGATAGCTATTTTGATCTATCGGGTACACGCTTCCGACTGAACCCACCCCTGTTTTACTAGCGAAATCGTCGTCCACAACTCCCATATTATGAATTCCTATATGGCGAATCTGGAAGGCAAGGCGTATTTTTTCTATAGAGCTTTGGATAGGGGAAAAATCGAATCCGGCGATTTCTAACTTATTTATAACATCATCCAGTCTTTGGAAAAAAC
>NZ_JBFTLU010000072.1:0-13261 GCF_056396605.1 Pseudomonas sp. 05T35 | reverse complement strand
GACAAAAACCTGTCCTGGTCCTGAACGTCGTTTTGCCACAAACCTGCCGCACTCACGGTGGCGGGAATGGTCGAAACGGCAACAATCAGGAATCGCGGCGAGTATCAGTGGGAAGCGCAAATCCACCGCAAGGGCTATCCAGCCCAAAGAAAAACCTTCGAAACCAAATCCGATGCCCAAGCCTGGGCGCGAATGATCGAAAGCGAAATCGACCGGGGTATCTTTGTCTCTTGTGTCGAGGCTGAACGCACCGCCTTTCATCAACTCATTGATCGTTACGTCTCCGCGGTCGCTCGTCACGGTTACCGGTTGAGTCTGCCACCAATCGCAGACGTACCAAGGTGTCCAGGAAAGCCGGGGCGATCCAGCATTCAGATAGTGCGAGGCCCAGATCAATTGCGGGTTTTCTTCCATCAGGTCGCGACCTGCCAGCAAAGTGGTGGTTTGCATCTTGGGTGCAGTATGTAGAGAATCCCCTTTCTGCTCGAAAGGATGCGTGCAATGAAGCCGAAGGGACTTTCCAATACATGACCCCGCACGGGATCGTCTTCAACGTCTCGCAGATCACCCTCACCGACAGCGAGCGCGGCCGCCTGCGCGAGCTTCATTTTGGCGAAGCGAAAAACGCTCACTATCAGGCCAACTGCAAGGTCGTAGAGGTGTACGACGAGATGCGATTGGCCCACAGCGCTCTTCCGAATCCCTGATCATCAAGACCTGAGTGGGGCTGCACATGTCCGAAATTACCCAGACGGTCATCGTCGTGGCGCAGGCCTTTCTACTTGATCGGTTTCTTAAGCCGTACCCGCTGCGCAAGTGGCTAGGGGTGACGCTGGTGGTGGCTGGCGCAATTGGCTGCGTTGCAGTGAGCCAGGCCCGGTTGCTGGGCTTTGACCTGGGATTGATGTCGGTCCTTGCCGTGCCGGTGGGCGCGGGGCTGTTCGTGACCAGGCGGCGGTTTGTGGAGGTTGGCTGAAGTGCATCATCCCTGGCTCGGCATCATCCACCAGCGCCTTGGCCAAAGCGATGTAAAAAGGGGCGCCTGCCTTCGATTGAAGCAGGCTGACTGCCGTAGGCCGATTGCTGCCGTTTTGGTGATGATCAATGCATTACAGGCGCAGCCCCCAAGAGCTAAGCGCTGCTCGCTGTGAACCGAGCTTCCGCCCACACCAGTTCACTTTCTCTGCGCTACCTACCCGCCTCGACATTGCGAATGCGATCGTCAAATGGCTCACGCCGCCATCGTTTACGCGCATGCAGATACGCAGCCAGGTCCCCATAACCCAGCTGACTGGCAATTTGCGCGCGGTTCTCACCCAGAAATTCAAGATGCTGTTCCAGCTCGGCCCTCACCAGGTCCAGCAGCAGGCGGAACGTCATGCCTTGCTCTTCCATGCGCCGGCGCAGGGTACGCGGGCTCTGGTGCAGCGCCTCTGCCTGATTTTCCAGGCTGGGTACCACGCCGCGCGCCAGGCTTTGTCGCATGCCGGCCGCGATTTTCCCGGTCCAGCCGTTGAGTTGGAGATGCCGGGCAATCCGTCGGTCCATCTCACTGCGCAACAACTCCGCCATCCCGTCGTGTCGCGTCAGCAGAGGTAACCGCAAGACGCTCGGGTCGTAATACAGGCAGTTATGCGCGCACTCGAACACGATGTTATCCCCGAACCATCGGGTGTATTCGGCGTGGTAGGTTGGTCGCGGATGGGCGAAGTGAGCCAGCACCGGCCGGACCGGTTCGCCCGTGGCTTTGCGCAGTTGGGTGACGGCCATCACGCAGTAATGTTCCACCACGTAGCGGGCCAGTTTGGCGGGTGCGTCGATACGCAGCTCTACGCCCAGGCCATGGGCATCATTGATCAGCTTGACGCTGTCCATGTCCGACGCCAGCCCCGCATAGTCACACCAGCACTGGATAGCTGCGCTGACGTCCGGGCAATACATGCAGATGTACGTCAGCTCGTGGCAGTCCTGCGGCGTGAACCCGGCGAACAGGTGCAGGCCAATGGCAGGATCTTGTTGTGCCGCCGCCGTCCACAATTGCTCAAGCTCAAGCAGGCTGTAATCGCCTCGGTTACTGCGTGTCTGCTTGTGCAGTACACGTTCCAGAACCTGTCCGAGCTGCCCTCGATGAAAGCGACGGGCTGGCTGATTGGCCTCTTCTCGAGTGATTTTGTCCATTTCGCACATGTTGTCCGGAAGGCTCATGGTTTCTTATTGCTCAGGCAATGCCCAAGTCGGGCCTGACTCGAGATTGCCATGAATACAATAATGCTCGCCAACAATCCAATTCTGGTCGTCGCCGGGATTTTTCTGGGTTTCATCCTGCTGGAAATCGCGTGCGCCTGTTTCCGCCAACCCAAAGGTCAGCGCCGCGATACGCTGATCGAGGTCATCGGTTCGTCGCTCCTGCTGGGTGTCACCTTTCCATTGGTGATGTTCCTCAGCAACCTGCTGCTCGGCAGTCTGGCTCCTCAACTCAAGAACAGCCTGGCCAATATTCACTGGGTGGCCGGCCTCGGGCTGTTTCTGCTGTTCGATGACTTGACCCAGTACTGGTGGCATCGCCTGACCCATCGGCTGCCGTTTCTCTATGCCCTGCATCGCGCTCACCATTCGGCGCCCTACATGAGCATTCGCATCGTTTATCGAAACAACAGCTTTTACTACCTGCTGATGCCAGGTATCTGGCTGTCCGGCGCCCTCATCTACCTGGGTCTGGCACCGGTTTACTACGGTTACCTGATCGTCAAGATGACGGTCATCTTCGCCGCGCACAGTTGCGTCGCCTGGGATGAAAAACTCTACCGCATTCCGGCCTTGCGTCCGCTGATGTGGGTCCTCGAACGAACCATTTCGACCCCCGCCACCCATGCGGCCCATCATGGTTTGAACGCCAATGACGGCGTAACCCACTACAAGGGAAACTTCGGTAACCTGTTGTTTTTCTGGGACGTGCTGTTCGGTACGGCCAAGATCACTCGGCGTCGCCCCTCAACCTATGGCATAGAGGATCTGCATCCGGTGACGTGGCAGCAGGAGTTGTTCTGGCCGCTGGTTCGTTCGCCAAAGCGAGTGCGGCAACACGATCTTTGAGTACTTCCCAGTGTCCACTTTTCATTTGGCCAACATGCCGGATCACACCGAGTGGTCGCTGGCTGATGACACAACACAGCCACGACCTGCCCTCGTGTCGTTTCCAGGCTGATTTCCTGGGTAGTTTCTTGAGTGGTTTCTTGGGTAGTCTGTGGTTTGGCGGCTGGCTTGTTAGCAAACAACGATCGCGCTGTATTCCCCACCCTGTTTTGAACCGATAAGGATTGGCCAATCGCCAAGTGAGTGATTTTTGCACGGACGTTTTTTAGTCGTACTCATCGCCTTGGGCTTGTTGGCGGGTTGCTCGACGACACCGCCAAGAGAGCAAAGCAACCTTTGCAGCATCTACCGCCAATACCCGGCCTGGTACGAAGATTCGCTGAAGATGGAGAAGGCCTGGGGCCTGCCGCCGCATGTGGCGATGGCGATCATCAAGCAGGAAAGCAGCTTTGTGCACGATGCCCTGCCCCCTCGCTACTACTTTTTGTGGGTTATTCCCTGGGGACGGGTCAGCTCGGCGTATGGCTATGCCCAGGCGCAGGATCCGGTGTGGAGCGAGTACAAGAGTGCGACCGGCAATGGCGGTTCGCGTGACAACTTTGACGACGCGATCATGTTCGTCGGCTGGTACGTCGCCGGCACTCAGCGTCAGTTGGGGGTTTCCAAGTGGGATGCCTACAGCCAGTACCTTGCCTACCACGAAGGACGTGGCGGGTTCAGTCGCCAGACCTATCTACAGAAACCCTGGCTGATGCAGGTCGCGCGCAAGGTCGAGCAACAGGCAAAAGATTATGGCTGGCAACTCCGGCAATGCAGGGGCGAGTTGGAGAGCAACCGCAGCTGGTGGTAGTCATGCCTTGGATGACTGCTCATCCACGACGTCCACCTCGGCAGGTTCCTCCTCGTCGTCATCCTCTTCATCGTCGTCGAGCAGAAAGTCCTTGCGCGCTTCAGTGATCGCCCGGCGCATGTCTTCGCCCTTGATCGGGCAGTTGAGCAATTGGGCAATGCGGTCAATTCGTTGTGTCACAGCTGGCCTCCAACGCACCAGTAATTGGCTTGATAGTGCTCGCTTTCAACGAACGACGCCAATGCCCTGAACACCCGGACCGCAATAGCCCTGTAAAACTTTCAGTCAAACCTTACCGCAGCTCACGTCACAGGCATCTGATCGTCATTTGCCGCCAACACCAACGCCTTCTGCTGCACCAGTGAGGCCGGCGGGTGCAACTGCTTCTGGAGCTCGGGATCGATGCGAAAGAAGCGTGGGACAACGTGGCTGACGTCGCCGTCTTCGTTGTTGTGGATCACCATGGTTCCCAGATCGCGCAGCTGAGCCAGATGCTCTTCGGTCAGGTTGAAGCTTATGCTCAAGCCTTTGTCATCGATCACCGGTGCCGGTAGACGACGCTGGGCGAAGCTTTTGCTCTTGCGGTGCTGGTAACGCGCCCAGGAGATCAGGACCACCGCGTTGAACAGCGCCACCCACAAGTAGATTTGCAGCGTGCCAAGGCCGTCGAGCATTGTCGATTCGATACGCAACCCTTCGTGGGTATCAAACAATGGCCAGAGGCCGCTTACCAGCAGGTACAGCAAGCCGACCCAGGCCAATACCGTGAAAAAGGCATCAATGACGACCAGAAATGGTCGTTGACGGGTTCTGATGATTTTCATTTGCTGAACTCCTCGTCATCGTCATCCTCATTCAGCGGCTTGATGCCACGGTCGGGACTGACCCAGCGCGCACGCTTCTGATGTTGGCCAAACAGCACTTTGGGGAAGCTGACCAGGGTGGTGAGCAAACTGATGAACCAGAACACCAGCGGGTACCAGACCACCCAGAACATGGTTTTCCACAGCCCGCGCTCGTAGCGACGGTCGATCAGGATGYTGACCGCGAACTGCAGCAAGCAGACCATCGCCAGCAACAGCCCGGTGAAAGCCGGCGGCARCAAGTGGTGCACGGCAATGGCGGCCGGCATGTCGACGAACTTGCCCACGCCCCAGAAAATCACCGACAGAAAAAAGGTGAWGGCCCAGCCGGTGGACAGGCAGTACTCGAACAGCAGCGGCCAGAGGTAGCGATGGCGGTACTGCCAGATGCCGCGGATGTTTTTGAACAGCACCTCGGCGCCGCCCTGGGCCCAGCGCAAACGCTGCTTCCACAACCCGGACAGGGTTTCCGGCATCAGAATCCAGCACAGCGCGCGCGGCTCGTAGAAGATGCTCCAGTGATCCAGTTGCAGCTTCCAGCTGATGTCGATGTCTTCGGTGATCATGTCCGGGCTCCAATAGCCGACCCGATGCAACGCCGAACGACGGAACGCCACGATCACCCCGGACACGGTAAAAATCCGCCCGAAGACCCGTTGGGTGCGCTTGATCAAACCGATGATCGAAGAAAACTCGCCGACCTGAACACGCCCGACCAGCGTCGAACGGGTTCGAATCCGTGGGTTGCCGGTCACCGCGCCGAGTCGCGCGTTGTCGAGCATCGGCGCCACCAGATAGGCCGCCGTGTTCGGTGCGAGCAAGGCATCGCCGTCAATACACACCAGGTACTCACTGCGCGCGGCAATCGCGCCCATGCGCAAGGCCACCGCTTTACCCTGGTTYTCCGCCAGGTGCAGCACCCGCAARCGYGGRTCYTSSGCMGCSAGKGCRTCGAGCACMGCGGCGGTGTTGTCCTTGGAGCCGTCGTTGATCGCGATCACTTCGATGTTCGGGTAATGCTGACCCAGCGCGGCATGAATGGTATCGGCCGCGTTATCGCCCTCGTTGTAGCAAGGGATCAGGATCGAAATCAGCGGCTCACCCGCCAGCGGCGGCGGCAGCGTGTCGTCCGTCCACGGCCAGTGGCGCTCCCAGTGCAGCCAGAAATACAGGCCACCGGCGATCCACAGTCCGGACATGAACAGCGGATAGAAAAACACGAAGTCCATCAAGAATTGCCCGGTGACCAGAAAGATCAGCCCCAGGGGAATCCCCAGGACGATCGCCAGGACCAGCAGAGCTAGAAGTCTATCCAGCATGTTATGGATTCCACTTGTCGGAGAGCGCGGGACGCACGGTTTTCAGGTCCGGCTGGTTCTCAAGGAAGTTGTCCGGGTAGTAACCGAAACTGGTCGCTCCCTGGCGTTTGAGGCGACCCATCCAGTCAGTCAGTTGCCCGCCATCGATGTCGGCGCCGCTTTTCTTCGTCCAGTCCCGGGCCTGCAATTCGAACACCGTGCGCTCCAGTGCTCTCGGCCGGACCTTGACCGTGGCCACCAACTCTTCGAGCCATTCACCCGATTGCTTGAGGGGTTTACCTTCCATCAACGGCATTGCCATCGGTGCGGTCCAGTCATAGGTGCCGAGGAAGTCGTCGAGGTTCTGCGCGAACCAAGCCTCACTGGGCGGATTGAGCATCGGTTCGGCGAAGATGTTGCGCGCCGTCAGCACCTGTGGCCCACGAATGGCGCGAACCTTGGCGGTGAGCTCTTTGGTGAAGTCGATCAGGTAGCGACTCTTGAACCGAGTCCAGCGCTGCATCATCGCCGGATCATCGCGCAGGGCCGCCATTGACCCCGGCAAACCGTTGGCCGCATAGGTGCGCAAGGCTTCGGGACTGGCGTCCTCGAAGTCCGACAGCACTGCATCGTCGTGGTAGAGGATGCCGTCGACCGAGGTCAGACGCGCCACGTCCTCGTAGATTTCACCGATGATGCGCCGCACGGTCGGGTCGAACGGCGACAGCCGTCGATACTGTCCCGGGTCAACCGAGGTCTGGCCTGTGGCCGGGTCCCAACGGGTGACCCGGGGCAGTTTTGGATCGAGGGCAAAGCTGAGCACCGGCATCCAGGCAAAAACCTTGACGTGGGCGCGAGTACGCAACTGCCAGGCCACCCGGTCGAAGATGTCGGCGCGAACCGGAAGGTGGCGGTTCGGGAAGTACAACGAGTGCACCAGACCGTCGCCCTGTGGATCGGCGAAGGCTTGCAGGAACACGGTGTTGGCGCCCATGTCGGCCATGCGCTGGATCAGCTTGCCCAGATTGACTTCCTGCTGGGCCGGGTCCGGGTCATAAACGTTGTCCAGGTCGACATGCACCACGCGCATCGGTGAGCTGGACTGCACCGCGACGATGCTGTTGGCAAAGTGTTCGCCATCCGGGTCCGAGGCCACCAGGAAACGCGGGCTGCTCATCAGGTTGTCGAGTGCATCGAGCCCGTCATCCAGGGTCAGGGCCATCTGGTAACCCTGGGAATCGATCACCTGCAATGCGGTGCCATCGGCCGTGCCGTACGGCCAGACCCATACACGCGGGTTATAACCGGTAGCCTTGCGGATTTTTTCGGTAATGGTGACCACGTCCTTGCGCAGACGAGCCTGGAAATCCGCTTCCGACTCATAGCGACCGGTCGCAGCGTCATAACGACGAGTCGCCGCCGCCGGCTGCAGGTTGCCTTGCGGATTGGCCAGGATGCCTTTGTGGCTGGCGTCGGTGTGAGCGGCGATTTCCACCAGCCCGGACCTGGAAATTTCAGTGATCTGCGCCCAGGTCAAAAACTCCGAACGCGGTCGCATATCGCCTGCGAAGTCCACGAGCTTATCCGGTGGTGTATCGATCCAGGTACCGACGGGCGCCAGCAAGGCATGCCAGTTATAGGCCCGCAGCACCGGTAGCACACGGGTGTAGAAGCTCGAATAACCATCGTCGAAACTCAACAGAATGGCTTTGGCCGGCAGTTCGGCCCCCCCCTTGCGCGCGGCGATGATCTGATCGACGGTGACGGGTTTGTAGCCGTTCTCACGCAGCCACGCGAGCTGCTCGATCATCCGCTCGGTGCGCACCGCAACGACCGCCTGATCAGGGTCGCGATCTTCGACATCGTGATAGGCAATTCCCAACACATGGTTTTTCGGCCATGGCGTTTCATTGGCCGGCAGCGGTCGCTGTGCCGGTGGCACAAAGGTCGGGGCTTGCCGGGCGCAGGCGCTGATCAGCAAAACGCCTAGCAGAAGGATGCAACGGGTCATCAGAGGCATCTTCAAACTCTTCTAGAAACGGTAGGTAAGGTCGACGAGCAGACGCAGATCGGTTTCTCGATCGCCGTCGAAGGGCCGGTTGATCGCGCTCAGCGCGGCACCGACCTCGAACACATCATTCCAGCTCAAGCGCTGGCCGTAGCTGAGCAGGCCTACACCGCCAGTGGAGTAATCACGCTGGCTGTATGTACCGGCACCGACCTGGAACTGCTGACTCCACGAAGTTTCGTAGCGGTGATAGAGCACGTGATTGACGCTGACCGTCGGCAGGACGCTGAAGTCCGACTTAGGGTTGAAGTAGGGAACGTCCTCATTCTTGCTGTTGTGGCTGGTGCCGACCTCCAGACCGAGGTCGACCTGCACCCCCGGCGCGCTGTACACGCCTTCGCGTCCGGTCAGCAATGCTTCGAGACGATTGTTGCCATCGCTGAAGTGCGACGGGCTGACCGCCAGTTTCCACTCGCGGCTTTCGTTGGCGCGCCAGCGCAGGAAACCGCTGCCGCCGTTGGCGGTGACGTCACTGTTCAGTGCCCGCAGCGGCGTATTGGCCGAGAGGTAGTCGAGGCTGCCGCCATACTGCCAGGCATCATTGATGTCGCGGGCAATCGACAGGCGCGCGCCCTGTTTGTTGCCATAGCCGAAGTTGTGATTGGAGACTTGCGCTTCCAGTGTCATATCGCGGGTTCGGCGCTCGACACCAAGCCGTTCGACACGGTCACGACCGGTGCCTTCCTGGAAGTCACCAGTGGCATAACCGGCACCTGCAAACACACGCCAGTCCTCATCGATCGGTGGACTGTAAAGCGTGGTCTCAATGCCAAAGTCCTTGCTGCCAGCGACTGCACCGGCACCGTTGCTGCCACCGCCATAACTCTTGCCGCCATAGGTCGACACGCGCAGTTCGGCCATGTCGTGCACCTCACGCTGACGCTCCAAACGCTGCACTGCACGGTTGTCCGGGAATCGCGCAGCGACGTCATCGGTCAACGCATCGAGCTGGCGCCACTCCTGCAAATCCTGCGCGGTATGCCCTTGCGCGACTTCCAGACCGATATCTCGCGGCGCCATGCTCTCGGTTTCCTTGAGCAGATTTTCTGCACGGCGTGGCCAGGCACGCGCCAGGTAGACATTCGCCTGCGCCAGACGCAAACCGACGTTGCCCGGCGCTTGTTCGACCAAGGCATCCAGGCCTTGCTGGCTAGCGGGCAAGTTACCGCTATAGATGCCCGCCTGGGCGGCCAGTTGTTGCGCGTCCATCCATGAATCGTTGGGATTGCCGATCGGCAAACCTTTGAGCTCCACCCGCGAGCGCTGAGTCTTGGCCAGGTTTTCGGCGACGGTGCGTGCTTCCTGCGGTTTATCGCTTTCCATCAAGGCGTAGAACAGCGCCGTGGTGTCTTCTACCCGGTCAGCCGGGTCGGCGTCCGGTGCGACCAGCACTTGGCGATACAAGTCTGTCGCGACGTCCGGTTGACGTTGATCCAGATAGGAAGCCGCCACCCAGCGCATGGCGTAGGTTGGAATTTTCACGTTTTCAGCGAGCAGTTTCTGGTATTCGCCGATGACCTCAGCCGTGCGCGCGCGGGCCTTGAGTGCGCCCATGCGGTCGATGCGCCAACGAACCACGTCGTCGTGAGCCTGTGCATCCGGGGTCCAGGTCGCCAGCAACTGGTCGTAGTCGCTCAAGGCACGATCGGCGATGTCGTAACGTTCTTTTTCACTGCGCGTGGCAAATTCCGCCAGCCGCACGCGCTCTGCCGCCACATCACCTTCGAGGCGGCGCTGCGTCACCGGATCGATCAATCCCGGACGTTGACGGGCCAGACGCAAAGCCGGCTCTGGCAGCCGTGCGCGTTGCAGGGCGAAAACGTATTCGCGGGCGACGTCAGGTTTGCTCCCGGCGCGGATGAACGCCTGGTCGTATTCGAACAACGCGTCATAGGTCGCACCGGAACGGGTCAAGGCGTAGCCCAGCGCCAGGCGCCGGGCCGGATCGTCAGGTTTGGCCGCGACGAGAGCCTTGGCACGGTTGACAGCCTCGACGGGGTTTCCAGAATCAGCCTGGGTCATGGCCAGGCCGAGTTGCAGGTCAGCATTCGCAGGTTCGAGCGCCAGTGCCTTGCGGTAGAGCTCGGTGGCAGAGTCCCAGCGCTTGAGATTACGGTAGGCACGAGCGGTGGCGGTCAGCGCCTGAATCGGCAGCACCCGGTTGCGCCCCTGGGTTTCATAGACCTGAACCACTTCGGCGTCGAGACCCGCCCAACTGGCGATCTGCAAATGGTCGCTGACCTGGCCGGTGGTCACCTGGTTAGCAGGCACGTTGCGTAACAGCGTCAACACCGGTGCGTAGTTACCAGTACGCGCATCGCGAATCATTTGGTCGTAGGCGGTATCCGCGAACGCCAGACTCGGCCAAAGCAGTTGGCTGCACAAGGCCACGCGAATCAGAGGGCGCAAGCCAAGAACAATAAAAGGACGAGTAATACGTGGCATTCGTCAGCATCCTTACATGGCGAGCCGGAGTCTCATACCCCCCTTGCCTGGTTTGAAACGGGAAGTCGGGCAATCACCCGACAAGGTTTTGCAAACGCAGTATTTCACGCAAGGTTAGACCACTATCAGGAACACAACATTTATTCAGATTCAGTACAACGGCTTAACCCCCGTGCGCCCTACAGCCTTGATTTACGGGCACCAGACAGCAAAACGCCCAGCCAATCCGCAAGTTCGGAGGGCCGGGCGCTAGCTTGTAACCTGCGGTCTAGAGCGTTCGTTCAAGTCCAGCGGTGGGTCGTTTACTGGGGTACGCCAGCAGTGTTGAGCTTGCTCATCACGAAACCGACGAACTGTTCGACGGTCATCTTCTGGCCGTTGAAGTCCACCTGATTATTGGCGTAGTGCAGTTTGGAAACGATGTTGTTGCCGTCCAGCGTTGCCAGTTGCGTACCGACAGCCATGCTGCTGACCATGTCGCTGGTCGCAGTGGCTTGATCGGCAACGACCTTGATGTCGGTCTGGCCTTCCACCTGCGCCTGCACCGTCACCAGATCGGTGATCATCGGCTTGGAGATCTTCAGATTGAAGTCCAGCAGGGCAATCATTTGCTTGCCCAACTGGTCGGGTGGCAGGTCCAGCGATGTCGGCTTGGTCAGGTCAATCACCAGGCTGGCACGGCTTTCACCGTTCGGGGTGGTGAACGAAAAGTTCTCCAGCGCGACCTGTGGCTGGGCGGCCAGCAGTGTCTCCAGACTCGCCTTGACCTGTGCCTGTTCGGCGTCGGTCAGGTTCAGCTCGGGCGCCGGCTCACCCGCTGCGGCAGCGGCAGCGGCGGCCGCTTCGTAGGGCTGCAGTTTGTTCTGGTAGATCTGCACCAGCGACAGCGTCGACGGGATATCGAGGTTTTTCATGCTCCAGGCCATTTTCGCGGAGCCGAGGGGCTTGTCATTGAGGGCGATTTCGCCAATCTTGTAATCGGCACGCCCTGCCGCGTTGGTCCCGGACTCGGTGGTGGAACTCTTCATTTCAGCGTTCTTGAAGGTCATCACCGACTGTTTGTCGCCAAAGGTAGTCCTGGTGCTGGTCAGCTCGACGACGTTTTCCCCCAGGTAGTAGCCATAGCTGCTTTTGCTGAGGTTGCTGGCCAGGGTCAGGCCATTCAATTCGATTTTCACCGGGGACTGGTCTTCGGCAATGCTGGTCAGCGTGAGGCTGTCCATGTATCCGTCAGCCTTGACCTTCTGGGCCTGGGCGCTGGCCGACACGTCGAGGTTCAGCCCGGAAAACTTCAACGTGGACTTGTCGTCCAGTGCCGTTTCGACGGGCAGCAGTTCAAGGTTGCCGCTGGTGGCACGGTCATAGCCGATGTTGACCACCCCCTTGAGCGGGGACAGGTCCTTGGTGGCAGCGAACCACTTTTCGGTGGTTGGGGTCTTTTCCAGCGAGTAGTGACTCGTCGCCATGACCGGCAGCCATTTCAGCGACACCAGGCGCGAGAATGGCAGCGGGCCGTGTTCGATGTGGTCAACGAACAGCAGCTCTACGCCTTCGGGGTTCTCGCCGAACATTTCGCCCTGGCCCTTGAGGCGGTAGTGCGCGGTGCTGCTGAACAATTGGCGATCCAGCGACACCAGTTCCAGGGTCGCGGTGCCTTTGGAACCGACCATCGCCGTTTGCAGCTCTTTGTTGGCGTCAGCGATTGAGGTTTGCAGCACCCCTTCCAGCTTCGTACCGGTGTACCAGGCGCCGCCGGCGCTGATTGCACCGATGGCGACAACAATTCCCAGAAGCACGCCTGCTGATTTATTCATGAATGATCCGATCAATGTCCGTTGTTGAAAATGTGGTCGTCTTCCCTGAACCCTCGACGGGTTGCGGCTCGACTCCGCTAAAAGTGCGATGAGATTAGCATTAGCACCGCGGAGYGGCCCAATGATTAAAGGTGAAAGAGTGTCTATGGAGCGCGGGTGCGGGATTTTCGTTGATTACTCGATCGCCATCGCGAGCAAGCTCGCTCCCACAGGGGATTTGCGTTGATCACAGTTCCAATGTGGGAGCGAGCCTGCTCGCGATGACGGCAGTCCTGCCAACATCGAATCAGGAATACTGCACCTCTATCTCATCCAGCTGATGATCAAAGCTTTTCAGCCGTGCCGTCCATGTATAGACCAGCACTTCAAAATCCCGATTGATTACCGCGCCATTCGGTGAATCCGCGCGCGGGTCGCAAAAATCCAGTTGATAGCGTTCGCGGGCCATGGCGTTGGCCACGTCAGACAGTTCGCGGGCGTTGTTCAGCCAGTGCCAGCCTTCATCGGTGACCTGTTTGTCGAGGGCCAGGCATTGGGTCTTGAGTGCTTCGAGGCTTTTTTCCAGCGGGGTTCCGGTAAGTTCGCCCATGACTTCCTGAAAGGTACGTCCCGGTTGCCAGTAACTGCCCCAGAAATACCGGTCGAATACCGTTTCAACCCGGCGCAACGCCACCTTGGTGTCCCAGATCAGCACCAGGGTTTTGCCTTGCTCGAGTTGTTTTTTCTTGATCCGCCGGGTTTGCAGCAAAGCCCAGGCGGCGACTGCGATCGACATCACCCCGATCAGCGCACTGGCACTGTCGAGAAAGATCAAAGCCTTATCAATCTGG
>NZ_JBFTLU010000071.1:0-13268 GCF_056396605.1 Pseudomonas sp. 05T35 | reverse complement strand
GTAGTGAGCGCCACCGCCCGCTGCCGGCGTGCGCCTTGCAACCACAACCCGGCCAGCAAAAGAGGTACACAGAAGATCAGCCACTGCGCCAGAAACATCGCCAAGGACCGCATGGGCGCCGAGGCATCTGCGCTGGCGTTGATCGCCAGGAACAGGCTGCGATTGAGTTCTTCCACACATAGACGCCATTCAGGTCATCAGAAATCCCCGCACCGCGATCACACGCTGAGCGGCCCCTATCCTACGAATTTCAATCGCCCGGACAGTCGGAGTACCCCGCCATCCGGGCTTCAGGCGTTTGACACCTGTTTTGCCACAAGTTCTGCTGCCACACGGCACGTCAGCAACTGGGTAAAAGCCGCCGTCAATTCGAGCGTTCGACAGTGTCGGACTGGGCTTTCTGACTGCTCGCCACAGCCTGCGCATGTTCAGACTGCTGATAGTGAACCATCGCCACATCACGCGCGGCGTCCATTCGGGCCTGGACCTTGTCGCCGCCGCCTTCTGCCATCGCAGCCACAGAAGCGCACATCAGGGAAACGACCAAAAAAGCTTTCAGGGATTTCATCGGGAACTCTCCAGTAGTTGGGTTCTGCCAGACCCTGTATTGGCCTGACTGGAGCTCATCCTATAGGGCGCTATTTATCGGCCCTTTCCCCGGGAGATGAATTTTCTGACATGTAGACTTTTAGATTCGCGGTGCTGACGCTTGATCGTTCCCACGCGTGGGAACGATCAGGGCTGGAGGTATTCRGACCGCCATTGGCGCGGTCATTGGGGCGTGGTGCTCATAACCTTCCAGCGAAAAGTCGCTCGGCTCGATCTGTTCCAGCCACTCCGGCTGATACACGCCGGTCTTGGCGAACTCCGGCACACGGTCGGAAATCACCAGTTTTGGCATCGGGAACGGCTCGCGCTTGAGCTGTTCGTTGAGCATGTCCAGGTGGTTTTCGTAGACATGGGCGTCACCGATGAAATAGGTGAACCAGCGCGGCGTGTAACCGGTCAGGCGACCGATCAGGCTCAGCAGCGCGGCACCTTCGGTGAGGTTGAACGGCGTGCCCAGGCCCAGGTCGTTGGAGCGGATGTAGAGCGTCAGGGAGATCTCTTTGGTCTCGATGTTCGGGTGGAACTGATACAGCAGATGGCACGGCGGCAGGGCCATTTCATCGAGCTGGGCGCAGTTCCAGCCGTGGAACAGGATACGCCGGCTGCCCGGGTCCTTGATGATAGTGTCGACGCACTGGCGAATCTGGTCGATTGCCTTGTACAGCACTACATAGGCCTGGCCGTCTTCTTCACCTTCAGCGATCTGCCGATAACCCTGGCTCAACGTCTGTTCGATAGCGGCCTGATTGCTGACCGGGATCTGCTTGTACGCCGGCCACTTGCGCCATTGCACGCCGTAGATCTCGCCCAGGTCGTCTTCGCCCTGACGGAACGGGTTGGCCAGCCACTGGGCGTTTTCATTGGCATTCTGGTCCCAGACCTTGCAGCCCAATGCCCGGAACTCCGCCGCGTTGTTCACGCCCCGCAGGAAACCGACCATCTCGCCGATGGCCGATTTGAACGCCATCTTGCGGGTAGTGATCGCCGGGAAACCTTCCTTCAGGTCATAGCGCAGCATCGCGCCGGGAAAGCTGATGGTGTTCACGCCGGTACGGTTGGCTTGCTTGGTGCCGTTCTTGATGACGTGGGCGACCAGATCGAGATATTGCTTCATGAGTTACCTGTGTCCTTGAACCCGGGACCAAAGCCCCGGGATTCGAATGTAGAGCGCGACGGCTCTTAAGCAGTCGGGGCAACCGGAGCCGCCGGAGCACGGTGATAAGCCAGCCAGATCAGGAACAGACCGGCAAGGATCATCGGTACGCAGAGGACCTGGCCCATGGTCAGCCAGTTCCAGGCCAGATAGCCCAGTTGCGCGTCCGGCACGCGGACAAATTCGACGATGAATCGGAAAATACCGTAGAACAGCGTGAACATCCCGGACACGGCCATGGTCGGCCGCGGCTTGCGCGAGAACAACCAGAGGATCAGGAACAGCGCCACGCCTTCCAGCGCAAACTGATACAGCTGCGACGGGTGACGCGGCAGCTGTGCCGGGTCGCTGAACGGCGGGAAGATCATTGCCCACGGCAGGTCGGTCGGCTTGCCMCACAACTCGGCGTTGATGAAGTTACCGATACGCCCGGCCCCCAGGCCGATCGGCACCATCGGTGCGACAAAATCCATCAGCTGGAAGAACGACTTGCCATTCTTTCTGCCGAACCACAGGGCCGCCAGCATCACGCCGATGAACCCGCCATGGAACGACATGCCGCCCTTCCACACTTCAAAAATCAGCGTCGGGTTGGCCAGGTAAGCACTCAGATCGTAAAACAGCACATAGCCCAGTCGGCCGCCGACAATCACACCCATCGACATCCAGAAGACCATGTCGGAGAGTTTCTCCTTGGTCCAGGTCGGGTCGAAACGGTTCAACCGTCGCGACGCCAGCAGCCAGGCGCCGCCGATGCCAATCAGGTACATCAGGCCGTACCAGTGGATTTTCAGCGGGCCGATGGCCAGGGCCACCGGGTCAATCTGCGGGTAAGGCAGCATTGCGACTCCTCGTTAGAGTTGAAACGTAAAATTCCTGCGCGACCGTGCCACGCCTGGATTAAGCCAGGATTGCGTCGCTGCTCCCGGCAAAAGAGCTCAAAGCAAAAAGCTCAAACCCACGCAAAACAGCAACGCGGCAAACAGTCTTTTCAGCAACCGCGGTGACAGCTTGTGGGCCAGTCGCGCACCGATGCGGGCAAAGACCATGCTGGTCAGGGCAATGCCCAACAGCGCCGGTAAATAAATGAACCCGAGACTATGAGCCGGCAGACGTGGATCGTGCCAGCCCAAAATCATGAAACTTAATGCACTGACGAGCGCAATCGGCAGACCGCAGGCCGAAGAAGTGGCCACGGCTTGCTGCATCGGCACACTGCGCCAGGTCAGAAACGGCACCGTCAGCGAGCCCCCGCCGACCCCGAAAATCGCCGAAGCCCAGCCGATCACACTGCCGGCCAGGGTCAGGCCGAATTTGCCAGGCACCGTTCGGCTGGCCTTGGGCTTGACCTCCAGCGCCAGCTGCAAGGCAATGACCAACGCGAACACGCCGATGATCTTCTGCAAATGCGGTCCCGAGATGGCTTCGGCCGTCAGCGCGCCAAAACCCGCGCCGATCAGAATCCCGACAGTCATCCAGACAAAAATCGGCCAGCGCACCGCGCCTTTCAGATGATGTTCGCGCACTGCATTGACCGACGTGAAGATGATCGTCGCCAACGACGTGCCGACGGCCAGGTGAGTCAGCACCGACACATCAAAACCCTGCAAGGTGAAACTGAACACCAGTACCGGGACGATGATGATCCCGCCGCCCACCCCAAACAGCCCGGCCAGCACGCCGGCACAGGCCCCCAGCAGCAGATAGAGCGGAAATTCCATGACTGCACCCCGAAATAAGTGCGGCATGGTAACGGATGCATGGCCTCAAGCTCCACTGGATGGCGATGGATACCCGCCAGTTCTATGCGTAAAGTGGGCAAAAAGCCAAGAGGGATAACCCCATGTGCTTGATCGTCTTCGCCTGGCGGCCGGGTCATGCGACACCGCTGATCGTTGCGGCCAACCGCGACGAGTTTTATGCGCGCCCCAGCCTGCCGCTGGCGCAATGGCCCGAGACGCCAGAGGTGTACGCCGGACGCGACCTGGAAGCGGGTGGCACCTGGCTGGGCATTGGCGCCGACGGGCGCTTTGCCGCATTGACCAACATCCGCGACCCGCACCAGCCGCCGGCGCGCAAATCACGAGGCGAGCTGGTGGCAGGGTTTCTCACCGGCGACTTACCGGTTGATCAGTATTTGGCCGAGGTTGTCGACAGATCACCGGAATATGCCGGGTTTAATCTGCTGATCGGCAATCGTCATGAGCTGTGGCATTACAACGCGCGCACGCCTGGGCCAGGCAAACTGCAATCAGGCATCTATGGATTGTCGAATGCCGGGCTTGATACGCCGTGGCCGAAAGTGCTCAAGGCCAAGGCGGCGTTGAGTGAAGTCCTGGCCGACCCGCAGCCACAGGCCTTGCTGGCCCTTTTAGGCGACCCGCAAACAGCGCCATTCGCCGACTTGCCGGATACCGGGGTTGGTCTTGCGACCGAGAGTTTGTTGTCGAGCGTGTTTATAGCCAGCCCCACGTATGGCACGCGGGCGAGTACCGCGCTGATTGTGCGGGCGGACGGGACGCGGCATATGGTTGAACGAAGTTTCGGGCCGTATGGCGGGCATCTTGGGGAAGTGGAGATCAGGCTTTAGCTTTGTGCTGCCTGAACTGGCCTCATCGCGAGCAGGCTCGCTCCCACAGGGTTTTGTGTTGATCACAAAATAATGAACCTACACAAATCAATGTGGGAGCGAGCCTGCTCGCGATGAGGCCGTCAGCGCTTTAGAGAGGCTTGATCGCCGCCGGATTGATCATCCGCGCCAACCCAAGGTTCTTCAGCGCCAGTTGCAGCGAGCTGTGGATCACTTGCGGGTTGTCGATGGTCATCAGCTCGGCAAGCAGATCCCTGGCCCAGCTCAGGTTGACCTGGCGCAGCATCCACTTCACTTTCGGCAAGTTGGTGGCGTTCATCGACAGGCTGTCGAAGCCCATCGCCATCAACAGCACCGCCGCCGCCGGATCACCGGCCATCTCGCCACAGATACTCACCGGCTTGCCTTCGGCATGTGCATCGCGCACCACGTTTTGCAGGGCTTGCAGCACCRCCGGGTGCAGGTAGTCGTAAAGATCGGCCACCCGCGGGTTGTTACGGTCGACGGCCAGCAGGTATTGGGTCAGGTCGTTGGAGCCGACCGACAGGAAATCCACCTGCCGCGCCAGTTCCTTGGTTTGGTACACCGCTGCGGGAATCTCGATCATCACGCCAACTGGCGGCATCGGCACATCGGTGCCTTCGTCGCGCACTTCACCCCAGGCGCGGTGAATCAGGTGCAGGGCTTCTTCCAGTTCATGCGTGCCAGAGATCATCGGCAGCAAAATGCGCAGGTTGTTCAGGCCCTCACTGGCCTTGAGCATGGCGCGGGTTTGTACCAGGAAGATTTCCGGGTGGTCGAGGGTCACGCGAATCCCGCGCCAGCCGAGGAACGGGTTGTCTTCCTTGATCGGGAAGTACGACAGTGACTTGTCGCCGCCGATGTCCAGACTGCGCATGGTCACCGGTTGCGGGTGGAAGGCCGCGAGTTGCTCGCGATAAATCGCCAGCTGCTCCTTTTCGCTCGGGAAGCGCTGATTGATCATGAACGGCACTTCGGTGCGGTACAGACCCACGCCTTCGGCACCGCGCTTCTGCGCCCGCGCCACATCCGCCAACAGGCCGGTGTTAACCCACAGCGGCATGCGGTGACCGTCGATCGTCACGCATGGCAAGTCGCGCAGTGCATCCAGCCCCAGCGCCAGTTGCTTCTCTTCCTCGACCACGTCGGCGAACTGCTTGCGCAGCACGTCGCTCGGGTTGGTGTAGACCTCGCCGTGGTAGCCGTCGACGATCATCTGGATGCCGTCGACCTTGGAATACGGCAGGTCGACCAGGCCCATCACCGTCGGGATACCCATGGCTCGCGCCAGGATCGCCACGTGGGAGTTGCCGGAACCGAGTACCGACACCAAACCCACCAGCTTGCCTTCCGGCACCTCGCCGAGCATCGCCGGCGTCAGTTCTTCGCTGATCAGAATGGTGTTGTCGGGATAGACCAGCGTCTGCTGACGCTCTTCCTGCAGGTAAGCCAGCAGGCGTCGGCCAAGGTCCTTGACGTCCGAGGCACGCTCACGCAGGTAGGCGTCGTCCATCAATTCAAAACGGTTGACGTGATCGGTGACCACCTGACGCAGTGCGCCCTGGGCCCACTGGCCGGTCTTGATCACGGTGGTCACTTCGCTGCCCAGCGAAGCGTCGTCGAGCATCATCAGGTAGACGTCGAACAGCGCCCGCTCTTCCGGCCGCAATTGCGTGGCAAGCTTGGCGGACAGCGCACGCATGTCGGCGCGTACGCCTTCGATGGCGGTCTTGAACAGGCCCAGCTCTGCTTCGATATCAGCGATGGTCTTGTCAGGCACCACGTCCAGATCGGCCGGCGGCAACATGACCACCGCAGTACCGACCGCCGCACCGGGCGAGCCGGGTACGCCGACGAACTTTGCTTCCTGAATGCCCTTGCCCTGACGCCCCAGGCCACGGATCGAACCGGTGGCCTCGGCGTGGGCGATAACGCCCGCGAGCTGGGCGCTCATGGTCACCAGGAAGGCTTCTTCACCTTCGTCGAACTGGCGACGCTCTTTTTGCTGGATGACCAACACGCCGACAACACGGCGGTGGTGAATGATCGGGGCTCCGAGGAACGAGGCATAACGCTCTTCACCGGTTTCGGCGAAGTAGCGATAGCGCGGGTGATCCGCGGCGTTTTCGAGGTTGAGGGGTTCTTCACGCGTGCCGACCAGGCCAACCAGACCTTCGTTGGGCGCCATGCTGACCTTGCCGATCGAGCGCTTGTTCAAGCCCTCGGTGGCCATCAGCACGAAGCGGTTGGTTTCGGGGTCGAGCAGGTAGACCGAGCAGACCTGGCTGCCCATGGCCTCTTTGACGCGCAACACAATAATCCCCAACGCCGCCTTGAGATCCTTGGCGGAGTTAACTTCCTGGACGATCTTGCGCAGCGTATTGAGCATGGCTCGGGGTCGAACTCCGTCGTCAGTCGCGCGCTAAAAGGCGCGGGGCAAGCTCTTTGAGAGCGCGGCGGTAAACCTCGCGCTTGAATGTCACCACCTGGCCCAACGGATACCAATAACTGACCCAGCGCCAGCCATCGAACTCCGGTTTACCGGTCAAATCCATCCGCACCCGCTGCTCGTTGGAGACCAGGCGCAGGAGAAACCACTTCTGTTTCTGGCCAATGCACAGCGGTTGGCTGTGCGTTCTGACCAGGCGTTGCGGCAAACGATAGCGCAACCAGCCCCGGGTGCAGGCGAGAATTTCAACATCTTCGCGCTCCAGCCCCACTTCTTCGTTCAACTCGCGGTACAAGGCGTCTTCTGGCGTCTCCTGAGGGTTGATACCACCTTGAGGAAACTGCCAGGCATCTTGATTGATACGGCGAGCCCATAGCACCTGGCCGGCATCATTCGTGAGAATGATCCCGACATTGGGGCGGAAACCATCGGGGTCGATCACGGCAACAACCTCGCAAACGCATGTCGTCGCATTGTTCCACAAAGGTCGTGAAGGCGGCAACGAAGCTTCCTACGTTATGTGCACTCTTGTGAAAAGACCGTATTCTGGAGACCTTTTTACAGACTTTTCAGCGAGTAACTGCAAATGCGTCTGGCTTTATTCGACTTGGACAACACACTTTTGGGCGGCGACAGCGATCACGCGTGGGGCGATTACCTGTGCGAACGCGGCTTCCTCGATGCCGTCGCCTACAAAACGCGCAACGATGAGTTCTACCAGGACTACCTGGCCGGCAAGCTGGACCAGGCCGAGTACCTGAACTTTTGCCTGGAAATCCTCGGCCGTACCGAGATGACCCTGCTGGACGAATGGCACCGCGACTACATGCGCGACTGCATCGAGCCGCTCGTGTTGTCCAAGGGGCTCGAGTTGCTGGCCAGGCATCGGGCTGCCGGCGATAAACTGGTGATCATCACCGCCACCAACCGCTTCGTCACAGGTCCCATTGCCCAGCGCCTGGGCGTCGAAACCCTGATTGCCACCGAATGCGAAATGGTCGACGGCCGCTACACCGGACGCAGCACCGACGTGCCGTGCTACCGTGAAGGCAAGGTGACGCGCCTGAATCGTTGGCTGGAAGAGACCGGCATGTCGCTCGAAGACAGCTATTTCTATAGCGATTCGATGAATGACCTGGCATTGCTGGAGGAAGTGGCAAACCCGGTGGCCGTGGACCCGGACCCGAATCYGCGCGCCGAAGCACAGAAACGTGGCTGGCCGATCATGTCGTTGCGCGACTGAAATCGCCATCGTCGGAACGCCGCCCGGAGCAGGCTCGCTCCCACACTGGATCTCGCCGTTCACAAAATCTGTGTTCACTGAAGATCTAATGTGGGAGCGAGCCTGCTCGCGATGGGAACGACTCGGTTTCAATCCTTAAACCGGTTTCGCACCCATCAACCCGGCAATCGCGATAAAGCAGACAAAACTGAACACCGCCAAGGCAAACGTAAACTTGCCATTGCCACCCGGCGCAGTGCGCAGCTTGTTAAGCCGCACCAGCAGCCAGAACATCGCCAGCGCACCGACTGTGTAGATCACGCTGGACGCCAGAATCCACATCTGCCCCAGCGGCCAGCCCACCAGGTGCACCATCCACCATCCGGTGAACGRCATGCTCAGCAGCGCCAGGCCCATCACCAGCCAGACAAACACCCATGGCCGCTGCAACGTGCGCGCGTGCGCCGTCACATCGCCGTTACGGCGCGTGCGCCAGACCCAGATCGCCAGGCCCAGCGCACCGACCAGCAACAACACCGTTGCCAGGACATGCGCAACTTTCAGGGCGGTTAACGTTTCCATTGTTCGATTTCCTTATGGACTGACCAGCAGCGTAGACGCTCAGCCGAGGAACAGCTTATACGCCGGATTGTCGCTCTCATCCCAATACGGGTAACCGATTTCTGCCAGTGCCGCCGGCACCAGATGACGCTCTTCATGCGGCACTTGCAGACCGGCGACCACCCGACCATCGGCCGCGCCGTGGTTACGGTAGTGGAACATCGAGATATTCCAGCGCCCGCCGAGCTTGTTGAGGAAATTGAACAACGCTCCCGGACGCTCCGGGAACTCGAAGCGCAACACCACTTCATCGACGACATGCGCCGCACGACCGCCCACCATGTGGCGAATGTGCAACTTGGCCAGTTCGTTGTCGGTCAGGTCGAGCACCGGGAAGCCCTGCTCGGTCAGACTGGCGAGCAGCGCGCTGCGTGGATCGTTTTCCGGGTGCGTCTGCACGCCGACAAAGATGTGCGCTTCGCTGCCGGTGTTGTAGCGGTAGTTGAATTCGGTGATCTGGCGTTTGCCGATGGCTTCGCAGAACGCCTTGAAGCTGCCCGGCTTCTCCGGGATGGTCACGGCGATGATCGCTTCACGCCCCTCACCCAGCTCGGCGCGCTCGGCGACGTGGCGCAGGCGGTCGAAGTTGACGTTGGCGCCGGAGTCGATGGCCACCAGGGTCTGCCCGGTCACGCCATACAGCTCGACATACTTCTTGATCCCCGCTACACCCAAGGCGCCGGCAGGCTCGGTGATCGAGCGGGTATCGTCGTAGATATCCTTGATTGCCGCACAGATCTCGTCAGTGCTGACGGTGATCACTTCATCGACGTAATCCTTGCAGATGTCGAAGGTGTGCTGACCGATCTGCGCCACTGCCACGCCATCGGCAAAGAGCCCGACGGTCGGCAGAACCACGCGCTCACCAGCCGCCATGGCCGCCTGCAGGCAGTTGGAGTCGTCCGGCTCGACACCGATGATCTTGATCTCGGGCCGCAGGTACTTCACGTACGCGGCAATCCCGGCGATCAGGCCGCCACCGCCCACCGGGACGAAAATCGCATTAATCGGGCCCGGGTGCTGGCGCAGAATCTCCATCGCCACGGTGCCCTGCCCGGCAATCGTGTGCGGATCATCGTAAGGGTGGATGTAGACGTAGCCCTTTTCGTCGACCAGTTTCAGCGAGTAGGCCAGGGCTTCCGGGAAGGAATCACCGTGCAACACTACTTTGCCGCCACGCGAACGCACACCTTCAACCTTGATCTCGGGGGTGGTCTTGGGCATGACGATGGTCGCTTTCACGCCCAGCACTTTGGCCGCGAGCGCCAGGCCTTGCGCATGGTTACCTGCCGAGGCGGTGACCACGCCACGGGCGCGCTCTTCATCGCTCAATTGGGTCAGCTTGTTGTAAGCGCCGCGAATCTTGAATGAGAACACTGGCTGCAAGTCTTCGCGCTTGAGCCAAATAGTATTGCCCAGCCGCTCGGAGAGCTGGCGAGCAGTCTGCAATGGGGTTTCTACGGCAACGTCATAAACGCGCGAGGTGAGGATCTTTTTGACGTACTGTTCGAGCATCGGAAAGCATCACTGAGCGGGTTGGGCAGGGCCAAGGAGTCTAACCCGGCTTTTGCCCGTGCGACCACACGAATCCAGAGGATTTAGCCAGGCATGGGGCTATAATGCGGGCCTTTCGTTCCCCTTTTGGCACCTCGGAGCCCGCATGACCCAGGATCAACTCAAACAGGCAGTGGCCCAAGCCGCCGTCGATTTCATCCTTCCAAAACTCGACGACAAGAGCATCGTCGGGGTCGGCACCGGCTCCACCGCCAACTGCTTCATCGATGCACTCGCCCAACACAAGGGCGCGTTCGATGGCGCGGTTGCCAGCTCCGAAGCCACCGCCGCGCGCCTCAAGGCCCACGGGATTCCGGTGTATGAGCTCAACACCGTCAGCGACCTGGAGTTCTATGTCGATGGCGCCGATGAAAGCGACGAACACCTGAACCTGATCAAGGGCGGTGGCGCAGCCCTGACCCGCGAAAAGATCGTTGCTGCCGTGGCCAAGACCTTCATCTGCATCGCCGACGCCAGCAAACTGGTGCCGGTCCTGGGCACTTTCCCACTGCCGGTCGAAGTGATCCCGATGGCCCGCAGCCACGTGGCCCGCGAACTGGTGAAGCTGGGCGGCGATCCGGTTTACCGCGAAGGCGTGCTGACCGACAACGGCAACATCATCCTCGACGTCTACAACATGCAGATCACCAACCCGGTCGAACTCGAAACTCAAATCAACGCCATCGTCGGCGTGGTCACCAACGGCCTGTTCGCCGCCCGTCCGGCAGATTTGCTGCTGCTGGGCACCAGTGAAGGCGTGAAGACCCTGCGCGCCAAGTAAGGCGAACACAAAACCTGTGGGAGCGAGCCTGCTCGCGATTAGTCCGGCACATTCAACATCGATGTTGAATAACCGACCGCTATCGCGAGCTGGCTCGCTCCCACATTGTTTTGCGGGGTTGATCAGGGCTGTGGTGGCTTTTTGAAGACGTAAAACAGGTTGGGCTCGCTGACCAGGTACATCGTGCCGCTGTCGTCCATGGCGATCCCTTCTGCTTGCGGCACTGTCTTTTGCAAACCCTGCTGCCCTTTGTCCAGCGACATCGTGCTTAACGGCCGACCGTCGATATCCAGTTCCAGCACCAGATGCGACTCATCCGACAGCGCCAGCAAATGGCCGCTGCGCTTGTCATATTGCAGGCTCGACAGGTCGCGCACGAACAGCCCGGCATCACGCTTGGGGTTGTTGACCACATGCACCGCGTAGGATTTCTCCGGGTTGTAATGCGGGAAGCCCTGCACTTCGTAGATCAGCATCGGGTCGCGCTCTTTGGCGACGAACAACCGCTTGCCCACCGAATCGTAGGCCAGGCCTTCAAAGCCCTTATTGCTGCTCATGTGCACGCCAAGGGTCATCTGCTCGGAATCCGCAGCGTCGAGAAACTCCGTTTCATCCGTCAGGTGAATCTTGATCAGGCGCTGCTGATATTCATCGGCGATCACATAGGTATCGGCACTGATGAACTCCACCGCTTCCGGGTCGCCAAACCCGATCAGCGTCACGCGGCGCAGGATTCGCCCGTCGAGGGACAGCTCGAGCAGCTCGGAGTTTTTATTGGTCACGGTGAACAGGCTTTGGCGCACCGGATCAAACGTCAGCGCCGAAACGTCCGCGCTCAGCCCGTCAATGACCTTCGCCTCGACAACCACCTGGTAATCGTTGAGTGCCATGGACTCGCCATCGGCCGGGTGCAACCAGGCTTGCAGGTTGAACCAGCCGCGCTCGAACAAACGATAATGCTGCCCAGCCGCGCCCAACGCCACGACTGCGGCGAAGAGCACGATCAGGACTCTGTATTGCGGTTTAGCGAACACTGCTCTTGAAGCTGCCGGCGCCCGGCAATTCCAGCACCAGTTCATCGCCAACGTTCAACGGACCGACGCCAGCCGGAGTGCCGGTCATGATCACGTCACCGGCTTGCAGCGAGAAGCAGCCTGCCATGTGCTGGATCATTGGCACGATCGGGTTGAGCATCAAGCTGCTGTTGCCGTCCTGGCGAACTTCACCGTTGATGGTCAGGCGAATACCGATATCGGTCAGGTCCGGGAACGTGCTGCTGACCACAAATGGAGCCAGCACGCAGGCGCCGTCGAACGACTTGGCGATTTCCCATGGCAGGCCTTTGGATTTCAGCTCGGCCTGCTTGTCGCGCAAGGTCAGGTCCAGCCCCGGCGCAAACCCGGAGATCGCGTCCAGCACTTCTTCGCGGCTTGGCTTGGTCGACAACGGCTTGCCGATCAACACGGCGATTTCTGCCTCGTAGTGGACCGAACCACGCTCGGCCGGAATCGCAAAACCACCCTCCAGCGACACCACGCAACTGCCCGGTTTGATGAACAGCAGCGGCTCGGTTGGCACCGGGTTATCCAGTTCCTTGGCGTGTTCGGCGTAGTTACGCCCGATGCACACCACTTTCCCGACCGGGAAATGAATACGTGTACCGTCGACATACTGGTGCTGATAGCTCATTACCGACTCCCTTATTGATTCATCCGGTACAGCGGCTTCAAACAGCGAAGATTTTGCCCGGGTTCATGATGCCATTCGGGTCAAACACCGCCTTGACCGCTTTCATGTACTCGATCTCAACCGGCGAACGGCTGTAGGTCAAGTAATCTCGCTTGGTCATGCCCACGCCGTGCTCGGCCGAGATCGAGCCGTTGTACTTCTCGACGGTTTCGAACACCCACTTGTTGACGGTCGCRCACTTGGCGAAGAACTCGTCCTTGCTGAGGCTCTCTGGCTTGAGGATGTTCAGGTGCAGGTTGCCGTCGCCGATGTGGCCGAACCAGACGATTTCGAAATCCGGGTAGTGTTCGCCGACGATCGCGTCGATTTCCTTCAGAAATGCCGGGACTTTCGACACAGTGACCGAAATGTCGTTCTTGTACGGCGTCCAGTGGGAAATGGTCTCGGAGATGTATTCGCGCAGCTTCCAGAGGTTTTGCAGTTGCGATTCGCTCTGGCTCATCACACCATCGAGCACCCAGCCCTCTTCAACGCAGTGTTCGAAGGTTTCCAGTGCATGGTTGGCCACTTCTTCGGTGG